>JAMOTX010000076.1 GCA_027062145.1 Candidatus Altimarinota bacterium
CCTTTTCTTTGATTAATCAGAGAAAAGGATTTTTTTAATCTAGAAAGTATACTTATATATTATAATAAATAATAACATGGCTGTTTCAAGAGAACAAAAAGCTGCAATACTAGAAGAATTAGTAGCTAAATTTAAAGAAGCTAAATCTATTGGTTTTGCTACAACAAGTACAATGACTGTATCAGAATTTTCTGATTTAAGATGAAATTTAAGAGAAGTTAATGCTACATATAACTTAGCTAAAAAAACTCTTATTAGAAAAGCTATAAAAGAAGCTATAAATATTGATATCGACTTATCAACTTTAGAAGGTCAAATTGGTGCTGTATGTTCAAATGAAGATGCTGTTGCTGGTCTTGGTAAAGTAAATGACTTAGTAAAATCAAGTAAAGGTGAAAAAATTACTTGGGCTTCATGTATTTTCGAATGAGAATTAAAAACATTAGAAGAAACAAAAATTATTGCTGGTATGCCTTCAAGAGAAACTTTACTATCAAGAATGGTTGGTTCACTTATGTCTCCTCTTTCTGGAATGGCAAGATTTCTTGATGCTGCTGCTAAAGAAGTTGAAACTCAAGGAAAAGAAAATCTTTCTCAAATTGAAGTTAAAAAAGAAGAAACTACTGAGGAAAAAACAGAAGCATAATTATAAAAATTGATGTTTAGTATATTGATTCCCTACATGGGAGTCAGTAACTAACTATTAATTTTAGTTAGACAGTTCGTTGTAGAACTTGATTTAGTATCTTTATAGATAACTAAATCTAAAAGATATTAAACTAAATTTCTACAATGAAAATTTAAATATATTTTATTATTATAACTATTTGAAAAAATGGCTGAATTATGTAAAAATGCTAACTCTATTATGGATTTAGTTAAAGAATTATCTATCGTTGAATTAAACGATCTTGTTACTGCTATGGAAGAAGAATTTGGTGTTTCTGCTGCTGCTCCTGTTATGGTTGCTGCTGCTGGTGGTGAAGAAGAAGGTTCTTCAACTTTTGATGTTGTATTAACTTCTGCTGGTGCTTCTAAAATTGGTGTTATAAAAGTAATTAGAGAAATTACTGGACTAGGATTAAAAGAAGCTAAAGGTATTGCTGATAACGGTGGTGCAATTAAAGAAGGTGCTGATAAAGCTGAAGCTGAAGAAATTAAAGCTAAATTAGTTGGTGCAGGTGCTGAAGTTGAATTAAAATAATTTTAACTTAGAATAAAAACTGAATATTAATTTATTCAGTTTTTATTTTGCTCTGAGTTCGCCAAGTGGTAAGGCCGAGGACTCTGAATCCTCCATCATAGGTTCGAATCCTATACTCAGAACCATTAAAAAAAGTCAAAAAAGTTAGATAAAAATTATCTAACTTTTTTTTATTTTATGTTTGACAAAATGTTAAAATAATTCATAATTATAAAAATATAATGTAAGTTTATAGTTATGAATACAAAATTAAAAATTAAAAAATGGGGTTGAGAAAATGCTTCTGAATTAATTAAAAGTCCTAATAATATTTTAGATGATTTTAAAAAATGAATTAAACAAGCAGTGGTTGTTTCAGCTATAAGAAAACCTAAATATAACACTACTGATAATTTAATAATTCTTTGAAAACTGTTATGAGAAAAAGTTATTAATTATGAAAAAGCTAAAGCTAAATTAGAAGAAATAAGAGATTTTCATATATCTTTAGCAAAAGAAAAAAATATAAATAATTTTAGTGAAATAAAAGAATTTATTGAAAAAAGATTTTATGAATTTTTAATGAAAATAACTTATAATATTTCTTCTCACGATTGAATAAATCCAAATAAAAATAATGATTATTTAATACAATGAATTGATAAAAAAATATCTATTTTATGATTATGAGAAATAATTTCAGCAGAGATTCAAAGCTTAATAATAAACAACTTATGAATAAATTGATTAAATGCTGAAACTGTTAATTTGAACAGTATAAGTGAAAAAATCACAAGCATAGATGATGAAAATACAATATTTAAAAAATTATCAGAAGATATTTCAACTAAAATTATTTCAATAATAGAAAATTGAAATATTGCAATAATTCCTTGATATATACCATGATTTGAAAATGGTATAGAAAATACAATATGAAGATGATATAGTGATGCAACAGCTTCAATGACAGCTGTGTGACTATCAAAAGACTATGATGTTACATTAGAAATACAAAAATCTGTAGAATGAATGTTAAGTGCTGATCCTAGGATAGTAACATCAAAAACTAAATTAATAGAAGAAATAGATTACCTTACTGCAAAAGAAATAACTTGAGTAAGATGAGCTCAAGCAAAATTATTACATTCACAAGTATTAAGAAAAGAATTACAAAATTCATGAATCAAAGTACATTTATTTGATCCATTTAAAAATACTAAATGAACAATTATAAGTAAAAATAAATCTCAAACCTCTAATTGAGTAGAATATATTTGATGAAGAAATAATATAACTGTATTTTCAGTAAGTTCATGAAATATGAATAGTAAATGAATACTCTCAGAAATATCATTAATAGCAAATGAATATGCATCTATAGATATAGTATCAACATCTGAAACAGAAATAAGCTTTACTATTGATTGAGATTTAACTGATAAACAGCTTTCAGAACTATCTAATAAAATTAGAAAAAGCTTAGATATAAATGAAGATTGATACGAAAATTTTGTAAAATATAATAAAAATAAGGCACTCGTTTTTTGTATTGGTCAAAATTTATCTAATAATTTATGATCATTATGAAAAGCAGCTACTACCCTATCTAAATGATGAATTAATATAGAAATGGTTTCGCAATGAACAATGGAAAGAGCTATTATATTTTGAATAAAATGAAATGATTTGAATAAAGCAATTAATTTATTACATGAAGAATTTATAAAATAAAAAACTATCATTAATGTTAGTTTTTTTATTACATTGTTTTTATATTAAATATTTTTTCACATAAAAAAGCTGGCCAAGAGTGCAATCTCGGCCAGCTTAGTGCATTATTTTTGAAATGGTGCCATTCAAGATAGCAGCCAGATTTTCTTAAATTATAGGTTTGTGAGAGATAAGCTAGGAAGAGCTAAAAATAGGAAAGAAAAAAGTCAGCTCATAGTATAATATGAGCTGACAGTAATAATATAATAAATATATCTATTTTTTAAAAATAATATTATCTATATATTCTTTGATTTGATAATCAATTTCTACTTTTGTATTAAAATCACTTAAATCATTAACATCTAATAATATAATATAATGTAATTTAGCTATAGTTTTTTCATCTAAATTTTTATTTTTTATTATTTGATTTCATAATCAATAAAGAATTTTTAATTTATTATTACTGAAATCTTCTCAAATTTGATTTATAGTATTAATAAGAATTTCTTTTTCATCTAAATTTAATAGTCAACTTTTATCTATATATAGATTATTAATTTGTTCTTTATTATTTAAAAAATATTTTTTATCAAAATATGAAATAAATTTAAAAAATGAAATATCAAAATATTCATTTAATAATATTTTATTAGAACTAATTATATCAGATATATAATATTCAGTTCACTCAAAATACCATTTTTTAGTTTTTATATTATAGTTTAAATTCAATAGACTACATTCTCAACTTCATCATCATCAACCATAACATATTGGTAATTTAATGATATTTTGCTTAACATAAACAACATCTATCGCACATGAATCTTTAATATATTCTAAAAGTTTTTTTTCTTCTCAATTTTCTATTATATTAGTAATTCCATTATAACATACTACATGAGATGGAGTATAACTATTGGTGATTTTAATTCAATTTTTTAATATTAGTTCTTGATATCAATTATTTTTAATAATTTTTAATACATTAAAAGAATCTTTAGATATAAATATGTAATTTCAATATATTTTATATCATGTAAAAATTATTAATAACAATACTAAAAATATAATTAATTTATTTTTCATTTACTTATTTTATTATTAGTAAAAGAGTAGGTAAAAACCTACTCTAATTAAAGCATTACTTATGAGTATAAGTTTTAAATACCATAGGTATACTTCTCTTATCTGGATAACTACTATTAGAAGATATTCCATATACTTCTAATCCTTTTCTATCCATCATTTGAGTTGAGCCTCCACCATCAAACATAACTATATTTTGATCAATAGCACCCCACTTTTTTAATTCAGTAATCATATAAAGTTGTGTAACCTTTTTCTGAGAAACCATAATAACTAATAAAGGATATCCTCCATTGCTATAACTTCCAGTTGGAGCAATAAAAGTTCTGCTAGCATTGCTATACATACCTTTATCCATTATAAATGGATTTCCTCCAACAATCACTTTTTCGTTTAATCCATCATATTGATTTTTATTATAATGAAGTAATATTAAATCTATATTAAATTTTAAGCATGAAATTATTTTTTATATTAAATATTTTTTCACAAAAAAAAGCTGGCCAAGAGTGCAATCTCGGCCAGCTTAGTGCATTATTTTTGAAATGGTGGGACATCCGGGGCTCGAACCCAGGACCTTATCCTTAAAAGGGATCTGCTCTACCAACTGAGCTAATATCCCATTTCTTCTTTAGTGCTCAAGCATTGTATAAAAAAAAATACTATTTGCAAACTTTTTTTTTACTTTTTTTAAAAAAAATATTAATTCCCTATATTAAGGAATTAATACCTATATTTTTCTAATAGCTTTTAAAAATTTTCAATCATATCTAACTATATTTGTTACTTCATTTTGATCATTGTATACAAATAAATCTTCTCCTATTTTATAGTCTAATTTTTCTTCAACAAATAAACCATTATTTATTTTTTTTAAAGTATCATTATCTAATTGAATAAATATTTTATTTTTAAATAAATCACTTATTTTTAAATTATTATTTTCATTAAACTCATCAAGACCTTGTCATAAAACTATATCTAAATCACCAATTTTTGTTCTTCTAAGCTTTGTAATATATCAACCAGTTCATAATATATCTCACAAATCAAAAGCTATACTTCTAATATATGTTCAAGCTGTAACTTCTGCTTTTAATGATAGTGATGGATAATTATAATCTAGTATTTCTATATTTAAAACTGTTATTTCTCTTGTTTTCATTTCTACTTCTTTT
>JAMOTX010000077.1 GCA_027062145.1 Candidatus Altimarinota bacterium
ATCTCAAGTAATTATTTTTTTTGAAATTGGTAATACACCATAACTTGATTCTGTTGCATCAACTAATGGAGTTCAGGCATTAGCATAACCTAATATAGGTATATTCATAGTTGTTTGAAATCAAACACTATTCCCTAAACTAATAGATCTATAACCTCTTCATCTAGACAAAAATCATTTTTTTTCTAATGCTTCTAAATATTGAACTACTCATCTTTTAGATTTTTGATTTAAAAGTAAAGTTAATTCTTCAATAGTAGGAGACTTAGCATTTTCACCAATAAATTTAGTAATAACATCAAGTACATTTTGTTGTTTTTCTGTAAGCATTTTATAATAATTACAAATTAATATACACTGAGTATATACTCTTGTATTTAAAAGTCAAATAAAAAACTAATATTTAATATTAGTTTTTTATTTGTAAAATTATTTTAAAATAGATTCTACTGTTGATTCTAAATCAGAAACAGTATTTCCTAATCTTTCATTAATTATATCTTTTAATGCATTATAAGTAGCAACTCTTGAATTAACTTTTGTATCAGCTAGTCTAGTATTATTTTCTACTTTAGTTATTAATCTATCAATTATTGGTAATAATTTTTCTAATTTTTCATTCCCAATTTTATTTAATCTAGCTTTAACTTTTTCATTTTTTGAAATAGCTGTTCTAAATTTCATTCTTAATTCTTCTCTTTTTTCTTTAAATTGTGCTCTTTTAGCTTTTACTCTTTTAGAAATATTTTCAAATGTCTTTTTCATATCTTTTTTCATTTCTTCTCATTTTCATTCCATTTCAGATTTTTTTTCTTTCATTTTATCCATTATGTCATGTTTTTTGTCTCAAGCAGCATTTTTTAATTTAGCTTTATATTCAATAAATAATGCATTTCTTTTTTCTTTAAATACTTTAGCTCATTCTATATTTTTTATTGTATTTCTATATTCTTCTCTTAACTCTTTATATTTTGTAATAAATTCTTTTTGAATATCTTTAACAGGAGTATACATAGATTTTTTAACCATTTTTTCTTCACCTACAGTACTTTCATCAGAATCTTCATCTTCATTCATTTCTTCTTCTGTATCTTCAGTAGAATATCCATATTCAGAATCTTCATCTTCATTCATTTCTTCTTCTGTGTCTTCAGTAGAATATCCATATTCAGAATCTTCATCTTCATTCATTTCTTCTTCTGTGTCTTCAGTAGTTGTAGTTGCCTCAATATTATCATTTTCAATTGATGTAGTAGTTACTTCAGCAGCTGAAACACTAGTTAACCCTAATAATAACATAATAGCCATTAATGATACTAAATTCTTCATAATTTTTTTAATTATTATATAAAAATAAATTTAATACAAAATATATAGATGAATTTAAAATCAATTCATAAAATATTTTACTATGTTATTATAATAATTTTTTATATTTTTCAAGTAAATAAGATTGATTATCATTATAAATAATTTATAATTTATTTAATAAAACTTGAAAAGTTAAACAAAAATATATAATAAATATAATTAATAATTAACTTTAAAATTATGTGAAAAGATTTTTGAGACAATACAGATTGGGATAATTGGGAATATAATCCTGATGATGATGATGGAATAACTCCTGTTGTAAATCATGATGATGAAAAAACTATTGTAGTAAAGGATGCAAATTGAGCAATTCTAAAAGAATGAGATACAGTTACCGCTATAAAAGATTTAAAAGTAAAAGGAATGAAGGATATTAAAAGATGAGATAAATTCCCTAAAATTAGATTAACAGATGATGAATGATTAATAGAATCATGAAAAATGGTTTTAAAAACTGAATTTTTCAAAAAAATATAACAAAAATTAAATAAAAAAAGCTAAGTAAATTTACTTAGCTTTTTTTTATTACTTAATTATCCAATATAATCAATACTCTGTCAAGTTATTATTTAGATTAATGGCTTAAAATATGGTAAAATTATATAAATATATTAGGTAAAAACTACTATGACTTTAAGAAAAGAAATAATAGACATACTCCAAATAAAAAACAATGAAATTTCACTGCAGATAATTGAAGTGATTGATATTTTTGATGAGCACGAATTAATAGAGTTAAAAGCAATATTAATACAAAGTGATCCGGAAAAACTTAAAGAAGCCCTTTTATATAAACATTCCCTATTTGAAAATACAATCGATAAAATCGTAAATCTACAAAAAGAGTTTCATCAAATAAAGACAGAATGTGATGAAAAAAGAAAAAATAATGAAAATAAAAAATTAGATAATGATTTAGATAATTTATTAGAAACACTATAAAAATGAATCCAACTAACTGAAAAGAAGCATTAAACGATAATATACAAGCAGCAGCAATAGAAAAAGATCCTATTACTGAGCTTTTTGAAGTAAGTAATAAACATTTACAAAGTCTTGAAACAAAAATTTGAGATTTTTTAAAAGAACACTGAATTATTGCCAATACTGAAAATTCAGACATAAACGATAAAATCAAAAGTTATGATTGAAAAATAGAATGAGATACTAATAATTTTGAAAAAATTAAAACCCTTAAATCAACTTTAGATAAAGAAAAAAAAGACATCATAAAACATCACTTAGTTATGAAAATGATATCTCATACTATGATAGCTAACAGCAAAGATAACCTTGATCTATTAAATATACTTAAATCAAATGATAAAAAAGAATTATTTTCAGATGTAATAAAAATAAAAAATCAAGAACTTACAGAATACAGAAAAGAATTACATCAAATAGATAAAAAATATAAAAAAGACATCTGATATGTTGAACCAAAATCAAGAAAACAAAATATTACAGAAATTTCTAGTTCAATAGAATTATCACTACTGAAATTAGCAAAAAACCCGAATAATAAAGAAGCTATAGAAGAATTTGAATCAAATATACAAAAATCTAAAGTATTATGAGTAGGAAAAGAAATATCTGAAAAATTATGAAAATATTTAGAATTTTCAATGCAATCATGAGTATTACCATTAGCTATGATGTCTAATTGAACATTAAGAAAAGCATTACCAATGCTTCCTTCTGTAATATGACTATGAGTTTGGTCTAGATTAATGCATGGTACTTTTAGTGATAAAGCTTGAGCGCTATGAGAAACAGCTCTTGCAATTGCTCCAATTACTGGTACACGGATTGCTTATAAAGATGCAATGAAGGCAGAATGAACATGAAATAAAGTTGCAGCATGGACATGATTTGCTGTAAGTGCCTGATTTGACGCATTTTCAGTATTTTTGGTTGCAACTTGAATATGAGCACCAGCTGCAGTTTGAACTCAAGCATTAAAAGTAACAGCAAAAGAAACTGTAAAATTAGGAGTTAAAAAACTATTTTCATTTTTTAGTAAAGAAGTGGTTAAAGATGCACCAAGAGCATATTGAACATTATGAAAAATATCAAAAGACTATATTAAATGAAAAATATCTGTAGTCACAAATGCAGTAAAAGAAGTGTGAATAACTAAATTTATTGCTAAATTATGACAACAATCATTAAAAGACACTGTAGAATGATTATGGAGTATAGTCTCATTTAAATGATTAAGAGAATTAAAATATATAAAATCAGTTCTAAATAAACCATTTGAATACACATCAAAAAAACTTGCACCATGAAAAATAAAAACTTTTGAAATGTTAGAAAAAAAGTGATTTATTAAAGAATGAGCAACAAAAAGACTTAAAATGGCAGATACGGTTAAAGAGACCAAACTATTATCTCATGAATACAATGAAAATGTAAGACCTGAAGATATAAGCACACTAAATAAAGAAAATGAATTACATCATTATAACAAAGAAGTATCAACAAAAAAATTAAACGAATTATTAAGTAAAATTGACGACTTATCAAAAAATCCAAATACAAATTCAGAAATATTAAAAAATACACTTGAAGCCCTTAAAAAACAAGATGAAATATTACTAAATAAAGCAAAAGAAAATAATACTGATTATCCTCAAATATCAATTGATATAATAAAAAATCTTGAATCTAAAATTAATAGTTGAAAAATTCATCCTAACAATATGGAAACATTATTAAAATGATATTTAGATATTATAAAAAATGCTGAAAAAACTTGATTATGAACTATTAGGATACAAAAAATGGAAAATAATTTAAATATTGAAAACTGATATGAATATTCAATCCTTAAATTATTAGAAAATACAAATTTGCAATGAAAAGAAATAGGAATATTAAATAAAATCGATTTATCATTAATTCATAATAAAAATTCACTTGAAAAAATTGTAGATATTTGATATCAAGAAATAATAAAATTAAATAATGATTGAACAAATAATTCTTCAAAACAAATTTTCAAACTTATTGATAATTTTTCTTGAGAAAGTACAAAAAATATATTAATAGAAAAAATTAATTCAAAACCGCAAACATGAATAAAAATATTAGAAAATTTATCTACTACAGATAGTAATAAATATTTATTAAAAATATTGGATTTAATTGAACACAGAGATGATAGAAGATATATTTTTAAGAAAAAATTTGAAAATGTAGAATCATTAATTAAATCTAAAATATTAGATAATGTAGTAAATAATGATCAAATTAATTGAAATGTTTGAAAAAATATTTTATTTAAAAATCATAAATGAGAAAAAGTTAAACCAATTACAAGAGAAGCTTTAGATAAATGATTAAAAGAATTAGCAAAACTATGAGAACCAGAATATAAATATGCATTTGATGCAATAATTATAAAGATTAACTGAAATGATGAATTTAAATCAGTTTGAAAAAAAAGATGAGAATATATTAAAAGAGATCCTACATATGAAGAAATAAAATTATTTACAGAAAAAATTGAATCATACGAAGTAGCTGCTACTTTTTGTAAACACTACCCTGAGCATAGTGGATTAATTTCAACTCAAATACTTGAAGGAACACATACATCTATTGAATATAAAATAAAATTTTTAATTGAATGAGATAATTTAAATATTCCTGATTCTAGTAAAAATATAGAAACATTTAAAAATAAATTTACAGATGTAATAAATAA
>JAMOTX010000078.1 GCA_027062145.1 Candidatus Altimarinota bacterium
TAGATCAAATACTTGGTATAAAATTTAAAATCAATATTATTAATCCCCAAAATACTGCAAAATTTAATCAAAAAATTAACATGGCAATATAACTTGTAGTTGCTGTGATAAAACTAACTATTGTCTTAATCATAAAGTATGATTTTATATCTTTTTTTATTTTATCAATAATAGAAATAATCTCTCATTTATTAGAATTATCTCAAATCATTAAGTTTAATTTTTCTTTAAAATATCTATATTCAAGTAAAATAAATAAAACATAAAATAATATAATTCAAGCACTTGAAAAAATAGAAGTAAATCAACCTATAACTAAGGTAAATACATATTGTAAATCTACTTTATTTAAAATTTCTTCTAAGTTTTTTGGTTCTGGTAAGTGAGTAAAATCAAAAAATTGAGTTATAATCATCGAAACCCTACTTTGATATGAAGGTAATAATTGTATAAAATCATCTAAATTTGATCATAACATTTTTCATATAGCCCAAAATAACAATATGTATGTTAATAATGATAATGTAAATGATATAAAAGCAGGTATCTTAAATTTCTTAAAGAAATTTGATAATCATATAATAGCAAATGAGAATAAAAGAGCTATTATAAAAGGAATAATAAGACTTGCTCAAATATATAGAACATAAAAAACAATTACTAAACTTATCATTATAAGTGATATATTTAACAATGGATTTTTCTCTTTTTTAAACATAGTTTTTGCATTTAGTTTTAATTGAATATAGTCTAACTCCTTTAGTATTAAAGTAAAGATTTTTAAGCTTGACTTTAATATTTTTTTGTATATAAATATAAAATAAAGTGTTCTTTGAAATAATCTGAATAAATGAAAGATAAAGACAGGATGATGTTTAATTACACATCCATGTAGATTGATTATATAAGCAAATAAAAAAGGAGAAAAATGCTAAATAATAATCAATAGACAAAATGGAAGTAAAATAGGTGAACCTAGTTCAACAAAAAAGAAGCTAGACTTCTAAAATATGGAGAAATAACATGGAAAAAATTATTACAATAGAAGATTTTAACAATACAACAAACGCTTTTTGGGCAAAAAATGAAAAACCATATGCTTTTGGTATCGGTTTACATATTTATGACTCAGAGTTCAATATTATTGCCGTAAAATGGTTAACTATAAACATAGAGAACAATCATGGAACTGCTGCAATCCTTATGAACAATCCTAAAATGACAGCATCAACTATTGTTGAAATGTGTTTTGAGCCTTTTCTTGCTGATGGTAAACATCATGAAAACATTGCTGCTCTTCAATTTATTGGAGATGACATCCCTGCTTTTAAAGTATACCAAACAAAAGAAGATTTAACACAAACAGAACCATCTGACATTTGTGATGTACACTTTAGACATGCACTTATCAGTCGTCGTCATTTTCAACCAAATACTCTTAATTTAAATGGTCATTTTGGTATTTTACCAAATCTAGTATGGACAGCAAAACATGCTTATACTCTAGATGATTATAACAAATCATGGTACATCATTCATGAAGATGAAGGTATGCCAATTTGTCATGATAAATTTCCTCCTATGTATTGGTCAAATCCAGCATTATCAGGTGTTCGTGTTGCAAACACGTCAATGGTAAGAAATGGTGCTCATTTAGCTGAAGAAACAACTGTTATGCACTATGGTTTTATAAACTTTAATGCAGGTACCCTTGGTAAAGCTATGGTTGAAGGTCGTATTGCTGGTGGTGTAACTATTGATCATGGAACTGATGTTGGTGCTGGTGCCGGATTTTTAGGAACGATGTCTGGTGGAAATGACAGAGTTTTAAGTACTGGTAAAAGTAATCTTGTTGGTGCTATGGCTGAAGTTGGAATTATTCTTGGTGATGGAAATCAAGTAGCTGCTGGTGTGACAATTCTTGCAAATACAAAAGTGTATGATGTAAGAGATGAAACATGGAAAGTTGGTACTGATTTTGATAAATGTAACAATACACTTTTCTTATCAAATACAAAAGAAGGTCGTATGGAAGCAAGAGATGTTAAAAAACCAGTTGAACTAAATGATGAGTTACATGATAACTAATCAAAAAAAGAACTACACTTTTAAAGTGTAGTTCTAACCTTTAAAATAATTAAACATCATTTTCTGTCTTTGTTTTTCAATTAAAAAAGTATAAATAATAATTATTTATACTTTTTATTTTGTTTATTTTTCAAGTAAAGCTGCTTTTATACTTTTTTCTAATTCTCTAATACCTACTTTTTTCGAGCTTGATACTGGAATTATTTCTTGTCCAAAAAATTGATTTTTTGCATGAGCTAAACTTTTTCATACTTCAGATTTACTTATTTTATCTGTTTTTGATAAAACGATAGTAACAGGTAATCCTAAATCTAATATATATTTATACATTTCTATATCTACTTCTTGAGCTCAAAGTTTTGTATCTATTAAAATAACAACTTTTTTAATATATTCAGCTTTTTCTTCCATATACCATGAAATAAGTCAGTCTAATTTATCTTTTAAATTTTTACCTAGTTTTGCAAAACCATAACCTGGTAAATCTGTTAAATAATATTTATTTTCTACTAAAAACATATTAGCTAAAAGAGTCTTACCTGGTCTAGAACTTGTTTTAACTAAATCTTTTTTTTCAAATAAAGCATTCATAATACTTGATTTCCCTACATTTGATCTTCATACAAAGATAACTTCTCATTTTTCATCTATTTGAACTTCTTTACTTCAAAGACCTACAGATTTGTGAAATTTTACTTGTGATAATTTCATTCTTTTTTTGTTTATTAACTAAATCTATGTTATAATAAGGAAGAACTACAAAATATAAAGTTAAAATTAAAAAAAATGACAGAACTAAATCAAAACATATCAGATAAAACAATATGAAATGCAATTTCTGCATACTTAATGATCTTTATATCATGATTATTTTTGTTTAATAAGTCTAATCCTGAAATAAATAATTCATTCGTGAAAAATCATACTAAGACAGCGATGCTAATACATTTATGATTTTTAATTACCTACATTATATTTATTAGTAATTGAATTTTTGCATCATATAATGTAATGTGATTTTGAATAAATAATATAATCACTGATGTGATTTATATATGATTATTATTTTTATTAGCAAACTGAATATATAAAGCCAAAAATAAACAAATTTTTAATATATGAAACTGATTAAACATTTCGAATCAATTATTAGATATAGATTGAGACTGAAAAATAAGTGAAAAAGAAAAAATAACTATTCTATTATCATATATACCATTAATATGATTTATAGATTTCGCTAAAAATAAAACAAATCTAGTAATACAAAATTGAATAAGATTAAATATTTTAATCTCAATAATTATAAGTCTATTACTAATATTTTGATATATTAATTTAGCTACATTCTTTAGTTTAATTTATATTATTTTTGTAACATTTATATGAATTAATCTATTTACAAGAAATGAATTAATAAGTATAAATTTACCAAATATATTTTCACCATCAAACTTATATATAAACTGTATAACACTACAAAAATATATTAAAAATTATTTTTCAAATGAACAATTCAAATCATTTGAATTAATAACAAAAGAAATAAAAGAAAGTAATATTAATGAAGATATTAATAATAAAGCAATACTTGAATCTAAAAAAGAATTAAAATTACCTAAATTTTTAATTTATACACCATTTTTAAATTTAATATTTTTATTTTACAAAAATACTAAATATTCATTTCATATAATAAACGGTTTAATAATAACTTTAACAATTATCCTATTGTTATTAATATCAATACTTTGATATATAAATATTAATTTAATTTTATTATTACTATTCCCTATATTCTTTTGAATATGATATGTAAATAATAAACTTGAATATAAAATGCCTGTTATTTTTGATATATATTTATTAATAATAAAAATATTTTCTATTTTTAGCTTTTGATCTAAAAAATTAAAAGAAAAAAAACAAGAAGAAAAAAATATATCATTAAAACCAAAAATTAATAATTAAAAAATTAAAATATGAATAAAACAAATAAACTACCAACTACTGAAAATAATAATGAAATAGTTGATCAATATTGAGAACATATTCAAAAATTAGATAAAAGTTTAATACAAAAAATAGTAGAAAACAGTAAAAAAGACACTGAACTTTTAGCTAAATTATCAGAAAATACTACAATAGATGCTAAACTAAATAATCTAGAGTTAGCTAGTAGTTTCTGGGTAGAATCACTAATAAGAACAGTTATCGCTACAGCTAATGATTGAGAATGAAAATATGAAAAATCTAATTGATGAGCATCAGTATGAGTAAATCTAAGAAAAGTATTTAAAAATGATGATGACAAGAAAAAGAAAGTGAAAAAACAAATAAGTATAGAAAAGAAGAACAAGATAAAGAGTATTAAAAAAAGTAAGAAATAAATTATTTCTTACTTTTTTTAATACTACATACTTCTAAGGTTTTTAACGTATCATAAACTACATAAACTAGCATTATAAACGATAGTATTTTTAATTCTAATCAATGATAAGGTAATACTGATAATATTGATGCTAAACCTAAATAAGATGCTAATGTTATACTACAAGCTGGACAACCTGATACAAGTATTCAAAAAAATGATGCAATAGATCATACTCACATAGTTTTTTTAGTGGGTCATGCAAAATACATTATCTTATAAATAGTAGATCATATAAATAATCAAAATAATAATGCAATAAATATATCTAAATTAAGCTCTATAATATAAAAAGTAATTCATAAATTACCTATAATTAATTCAGTATTTTTAAAATACAAAAATAAAGTTCAAATAGCCAATATTGAAATAATAGTAGTTATTAAAGAACCAGGTTTTAATAAAACTTTTTTAAGATTTTTTAATATTAATTTCACTTAATTTATAATTTAAATAATATTTTTATTAAGTTTAATATGAATTAAATTTAATGCAATAAAAAAAAAGAAGATTAAATTAATCTTCTTTTTTATGTACTTTTTTTCCTCATGCAATAATAGCATCTTTTAATGTTCTATTATCTTCTATTTTAAAAGTTTCATCAGTATCAGTTATAATAAATTTATTATCTTCTATTTTAAAAGTTTCATCAGTATCAGTTATAATAAATTTATTATTTTTTTGTTCTATAATTAAATTATTTCATCCACTAATATCAATTGCATATTTTCAACCTATTCTTGTAGCTTCATGAGTTTCATTATTATAGCTAAAAATAGTATTCATAACTTTAATATTTGATAAATCAATTTCAACTCAATCTTCTTTTGATAATTCATTAATATCAGAAATACTTAATGTAATTCACTCTAAATCTCTATCTTTTAATTCTTTATCAAATTCTTTTTGTTTAACTTCTTTTTCATTTTTTTCAATGATTTTATTTAAGTTAACTCATTCACCTCCATTTTCAATTAAAGTTGAAACCCTTAATAATTCACCAGTAGTTTCAATTTTAGATAATGAATTTAAGTATTTATCAAAAGTAGTGTCTTCATAATCATCTTCACTTTCTCTTGAAGATAAATCATCAAAAGCTTTTAATACAGTATCAACAGCTTTTAATCACTCAATTTCAACAGAACTAACTGATATATCTATTTTATTATCATCATCAGTTATATTAAATTGACCATCTTTCATTTCAATATTTACATCATTACTTCCTGGTCTATCAATTCTAAATATTCATTTTTCAGTATCTTTAACTTGAAAATTTGAATCAACTGATTTAGTAAAAGTTTCCATTTTATCTTTATCAATTCAAATCATTCTATATCCTTCTTTTTCTTTTTTATCAGAATCAGATAATAATAAATCTCCATCTTCTAATGTAGCTTTAGCTATCATAACTGAAGAAATTGAATCTAATGGAAAACCAATACCTTCATTATTTTTATTTTCTAAAATATTAGCAATTTCTTGATTAGCTACAACTGTAGAGCCATCATTTGCAACATCATATGCTTTACCTTCTGCTTTACTTAATAATTTTAAAGTAGCATCAATTGATAATAACGTTTCAGTTAAATCTTTATCTCATAAATCAATATCACCTATTTTATCACTATTATCAGAAGATATAACTTTTTCTTCTAAATCATAAAATAATTCTTTAACTCCATAGTTATTATCTATATCAAACCTTACTTTACCGTCTTTAATTTCTTTTGTATTGATTCATTTAGCAGTTAATTGTTCTTTTTTAGAATCACTTAATTTTAATTTTTGTTCTACAAATTTTTCATCATCTGATAAATATGAATCAATAGTAGTTTGAATTTTATCTTTGATTTCATTAACTTCAATCTCAGTAAAAGATTCGTCATATTGATTAATTACACCAGTTTTACCAAGTGTAATATTTAAATCAGTCTCGTGTTTAGTAATAAATACTTTATGTTCTTTACCATCTTTTCAAGTAAATGTACCAACCTCCATATTATCACCATCAGCCAATGTACTAAAATCGATTCATTCATTTAAAGTAAATTTTCCAACTGGTTTATCAGTAATAACTTCTTGAGTATCTTGAACATTATTTACTGTTATAACTTCTTCTACTTCAAAAGTTATATTATTTAAATTTCAGTTACCTTGATTAATCATTTCATCAGTTAATCAAGTAACAGCCTTATTGTTTGAATCAACTAATCCTAAAGTTTTTAAACCTGATAGTCAAATTTTTCAATCAGTAATTCAAACTTTTTTAACAGCTGATAATGTTCCTTTTCAAAATAATCCATCAGCACTTGATACTGTTTCTCAATTTCTATTAACATATGTAGCTTTTAAAATTCATTTAGCAATTAATGCTTCTTGAATTAATTTAATTCAATCTTTTGAATAATGTTCTTTATTCCAAGCTATATCATTAGAAACATCTTGTTTTTCTAATTGTTTTTGTTCTATTTGTTGTCTTATTACTTCAGCTTTTCTAAACTCTCATTCTTTAATTACTAATGCTGCAAAAATATCTTTAGAATAACTATCTATATCACTTTTAGGAACTCCCATTTGTGATAAAACTTTCATAAATTTGCTTGTATTAGTTTTTATAATAATTAATTCATTAATAGTTTTAGAAGCATTAATTTCATTAATATAATTATCTTTAATTGTTTCAGATAATTTTCAAACTTTTAAAATTTCCTCACCTCTTCATTTTAATTTTTGATTTACATTTTTTAATTTAATCATTAATGAAGAATTGAATTCTGTTTTTAATTTAAGAGTATTATAAACTTCAACTCATACATTCTTTTTTTCTTCTAATATTTGTCTTATAACTTCCTTTTCAACATTTACCTCTAAAATTTTAGCATCTATTTTTGGTACAAATGCTTTTTTATGACCAGGATGAATATTAATATTTGTATTAAAAGTAATTTTAGAATCATTTAATTTAGTAATTAATACATTTAACTCAGAGCCATTTAATGTTGAGATATCAGTTTTTAATAAAATAAACATTTCTTTGAGAGCCATTCAAACTTCTTTATTTATAACTTCTCTTGCAGCTTTTTGATCAGCTTCATTTTTATTACTAGTAACAAATGATTCATTATTTTTGATTAAACCATCAATATAACTATCTATGTTTGCAGTATCTAAATCAATAACATTATCATTACCAGTTGAGTTTCTATCAAATGGAGAAGATGCAATATCTACTCAATCTTTATTTAAAAATCATTCTCTAGTTCATTCATTATATACAATTACTTTATCACCTTCAACTGCTATTGTTTTTCCATCTAAATCAGAAATTGTAATTTTAGATAATTTTTCAGATAAATTTGTATTAGATGTCATTTCTGCAATTCTTTTTAATGCATCTAATCCATCTTGTCATTTAATAGTAAATCAATTTTCAAGTACAGATGAAGTAACTGCTCTCAAATATTTTTTTAAAGAATCTTGAGTTTGTTTTTCTAATTGAGAAATATCAGCTTTAATATCGTTTAAAATTTTTAAGTCTTTTTCATCAATTTTTCAATCTTTTACTAATTCTTGGAATTTTTCATCTAAATCAGAATTATTTTGATCAGGAGTAATAGAACTATTCCTCATAGTTTCAGCAAATTCATTTCTAATTAAACCAGTAAATACACTTTTATAAGTTTTAATAATTGCAAACATATTATATATGTTAAAAAATAATTTTATTTTTGTTTTTTAGTTCGAAAACTATTTACTAATAAATAATAACATATAACTAAAAATATTTGCAAAAAAAACTACTGGACTTTTATGCTTTTTATCGTAATAAATTCTTAAAAACAAAAAAAAGACCTACGAAACTTCGTAGGTCTTTGGTATAGATTAAGTATCAAAAGATAAAATCTTCAATACATTTACTATTTCCACCAGCTTGTGCTTTCATCTTTAGCTTCTGTTGTTACAACTGGATTTTTATTTCCATTTACAACAAGAACTTTAAGTGGATCTTTTTGTGTTTTTGTTTTTTTAACTACTGGTGTGTTATTGTATGACTGTGGGTCATTTGTGATAACATCGCCACCACTATATCTAATAGCAGATTGGTAAGTTTTACCATTTCTAAGGCCTTTTCTTACTGATGCAGGTGCATTATAGTATTTTAAACGACTGTCTACATTTTTTGTTCTGATAGTATAAGGTAATCTTACAAAATCAATACGAGCAGAATCATCAGTTGAATAACCTTCATATAGACGAGCATTATCATTACCATCAATATGACCAGCATCTACAATACAAACAGCATATAAGTTAACTGGACCAGTTGCAGATTTTAAACCTACACCTGTAGAACAGATACCTGTTTCACCATTACCAAAATCTATAGTTTTAAAACCATGGAATTTAGCTGTATTATATACACCAACTGCATGTGGAGAAGCTGTAAGTTCAGTAAGTGTAACAGATTGACTGTCTACTTGCTGTTTAAGTGCAGCAACATCTTGTGCATGTTTTTTGTTTAAAGCAGCGATTTTTGTATTTGCATTGTTGATAACAGCTTGATCAGCAGATTGATAAGCAATAGTTAACTCTCTTTTTGCAGTTGCAAGATTAGCTGTTGTAGCAGATAATTTACTTTTTAAAGCAATCAACTCAGCATCATGTGCAGTTTTTCTCATATATGGATTAGCTGTACCATCGATACCAATCATAAGTGTTTTTTGATTTGCACTCATAGCATCCCATAATGGAGATTTTAAACCACAAACTTCATTTACAATACGATCAACAGTAGTAACACCACTGTACGCTTCATCAGATGCATCTAACATTTTTGTATATTTTTTGATCTCTTTAATAAGTGTAGGCTTAACCTTCTTAACTACTTCAGCTTGATCAAAAAGTTCTTGTGCAGATACACCTTTGTACTCTTGCGATACTTTTACTGTAAAATCTCTATCTAAAAGAGGTGTAGTACAATTTGTATCTTCTACTGCATATGCAGAACTAACTAATAATGACGCAGCTACTGCTGCTATAATAATATTTTTTTTCATGACAGACTCCTTATAAGTGTTGTCTATTTAAACTGTAGTACTGAAAAAATACTACAAGTTGATTAAATCTAAAATAAATTTTAGATACACCTATTTCGCAATTGTTTTATCAACCACTTTTTTAGGAAGATGATTTAATGCATCACTTATTTGTTTCTCTTTCCAATTAAATGGGAGAAATAAATGATCTTTAACCATATGTCCTCTTTTGCGTTTTATTTTAGTAGAATGTAGAACATAACCTTTTACATTAATCTTTTGCTCATTGCAAACTTTTATGATTTTAGGCATAAGAATCAAGTCATTTGAATGTCTATCAGCCCATGGTTCATATTTTACATCACATTTACGCAATTTTTGTTTTAATAGAACTGATTTTTTAAAGTCAGATTTACTGACAGAACCAGGTCCATTTATTTTAATATTAGCTTTTTCTTTAGATGTTTTATTTGTATTTTCAATAATATCTTCTTTTTCAAAAATATTACTATCAACACTATTATTATCATCATCTGACAAAACTACGGCACTAGATCCTTTTTCCTGTTTACTAATATTGTGAGATGCGCATCCTGCGACAAATACACTAATAAGTAAAACTATTACCAATCTAATAATATACATGTACATTACCTCCTTTTCAAAGTATTGATATAACAGATCTGTCTATAGAGACTTGTATGTTATATATAAATTTTTATTAATGTCAAATGTTTTTTCACTATTTATATGGATTGTCAACAATAAGCTTCATTACTATGCTATCTTGATATAATTTTTAAATATATATAATAAATTAAATATAATTTAACATTTTAATAATGAATATTATTTTCTACATATATCTATTTATTTTTTGAACAATGTTTTGAAGTTTTGCTTCAGTTTTAATTTATAGATTAAAATCATGAGAAGCCTGAATTTTAACATGAAGAAGTCACTGCCCTAAATGTAATAACATACTACAAACACTAGAATTAATTCCTATATTTTCATGGCTTAAAAATCTATGAAAATGTCATTATTGTAAAGAAAAGATAAGTAACATATACCCTTTTCTTGAACTAAGTACATGAATTCTTTTTTCATTAATATGATACTTTTTAATAGATTATAATTTAATATATTCTTTAGATTATTTTGAAATAACAAAATTAATTTTGTGGTTAAGTATTTGATTTATTACTATTTTATATACTTTTTATGATTTACTTTTTTTAGAAATTCATGATTGAATAATGCTTAGTTGAATTAGTTTATGATTTATAATGTTATCATTTGATACATTTTTAAATAATAATTTATTCATTTCTATTTCATCTATATTAATGTCTATCTCTATAATAGGATTGTTGTATATAATAATGGTTAAAGAATTAAAAGAAGTTTGGGATGTTTTAATTATAGTATGAATTATATTAAGTTTAATTTGATATAAATTATATTTTTGAATAGATTTAACTAGTATAGCAATATTTGATTGATTAATTGCATCTCTTATAATTTTTATATTCTTTTTCTTACAAATACTTGTTTCAAAATGAGCATGGATGTGAGGTTGAGATTTGAGAATAGCCATTATGATATGATTGTTATTGTGAACATGATTAGTATTCCCTTCACTTATGACTACATATTTAATAGGTAGTATTATATGAATTTCATATGTAATATATTGAAAGATTAAAAAAAATTGAACAACTATTAATTCTCAAGTACCTTTTTGACCATTTTTAGCCATTTGATTTTTTATAACATTATTTTATTCAGATCAAATATTTAATTTGATGAATATTTATTTATAATAAAATAAAGTCTTTGTAAAGTTAAATAAATTTACAAAGAATAATTAAAATGATATAATAATATTAATTTAAAAATAAAAACAAAAGTATGCCAAATAAAAAACAATTAACTGCAATTAGAGATTTTATAATAACTGCTGAAAAATCTATTAAAAGTGCTAAAAAATTATTAAAAGATGTATTAGAGGATAATAATTTAACTTTAGATACTAATATTCAATTAGATACTAAATGATTAAATGCTTATTCAAGTGATGATTCTAAAATAATAGAATGAGTATTTACTTGAGAGGAAATGTTATGAGCTGATGGTAATAAGTACCCTGTCCCAGCTAATTATTCTTCAAAATCAAAACTTGTACAATGAGATAAACTGAAAGTCACAATTACACCAAATGGTAAAATGCTATATAAACAAATAGCTCCTATTAATAGATCTTTTATTACTGGTTTGGTAGTAAAAGAAAAAGAAAAATTTCAAGTTGTTGCTGAATGAAAAACTTATGATTTATTAACTGCAGCAGTAACTCACTTCAAAGCTAGTATTTGAGATACAGTAACTGTTATTATTCCTGAATGAAAAGAGGCTACTTTTGCAGCTATTGATTTAGTTGTTCCTTCTGAACAATAAAAAAAGAACTTTTATAAAGTTCTTTTTTTATTGTGCTAAATTTATAAATTCTGTACTATCAATTGAAAATTCTCATTTAACTTTATACGATGATACTTCATCTATATGTTGTCATAAAGTAGTTAAAAAAGTAGATTTTCAATCTCAATATGGCACTACCATTCTCGCTTCAATATTTTCAAATATTTTAGCAGATTCTTTTGATCATTTAATAATCAAAACATCTACATCTCCAAAAAATGATAATATTTCTTCTTTTAATTCAAATGTATCATTAGTTATTATAACTAAATGTTTTGAATCAATAGTAAAACTATAAAATAAATTATTATTATATGATTTAACTTCTAGAAGTATTCATGATTTTTCAAATTCTCATGCATGTACAACATTTAAATTATCAATTTTAACCTCTAATGAATTAGTATCTAAAGCTATAGTAGCTTTAGATCCATCTGAAACAGAAATAATTCCTGCTTTATTATTAATTTCAATCATTTATAAATTTTAATTATATAAAAAATGTTTTATTTCTTCAAATAATAGCATGTATATCAAACATGACTTTAACCTTTTTAATTTCATCTAAAGTGAACCAATCGTATCAAACGAATCTTTCTTCTTTTTGAACTATAGGATTTTTTGTTCAATTGTATTTAACCAAAAATAAATAAACATCTTTATCTATAACTGGATTATTTTTTAAGTATCAAGCTGTAAAAGTATAATTAAGCTTTGTAATAAATTTAATAACTTCTAAATCCTTTTTATCTAAACCTGCCTCTTCACTTATCTCTCTAACAGCAGTATCTTTAGCTACTTCACCCTCTTCTATATGTCATTTAGGTATAACATATACTTCTGAATTTTTTGAATTTAGCCATTTTAAAAGTAGAACTTCAACCTTATTACCATTCTTACGATATACAATTCAACCTGAACTTTTTTCGTATTTTTTTGCCATAATTTTTGTAGGTCTAATCTATCTAAACTAGATTTAGTATAAATAAAAACATTCAAAATTCAAGTTAATTTAAAAAGTATCGTTATTTTTGCATATATATTTTTAATATGATAAAATAATATAAATAAAAATAAAAAC
Source organism: Candidatus Altimarinota bacterium (assembly GCA_027062145.1). Lineage (GTDB taxonomy): Bacteria > Patescibacteriota > Gracilibacteria > BD1-5 > UBA6164 > UBA6164. Next base: position 13,118 of record JAMOTX010000078.1, read on the forward strand.
AAAAACATGTCTAATACAGAAAATAACATAAATAAAAATATAGATATTCTTCAAGAACTAGATATAAAAGAAGAAATTAAAATATTACAATCTCAATCAAATATTAATACTAATATTTGATTATCTCAGGAGGATGAAAAATATAATGAAATTAAAATATTAAATATTAAAGAGGAAGTTAAAAGATTAGAAAATGAATCAATAAATAAAAAAACTAATTTTAACACTGAAGATAATAATAATTTTAATAACAGAAAAACTAATAGAATTGAAAAAAGAAAAAAAATATACTTTCTTTCTTCTATAATATTTTTTACTAAATATTTAATTACTTCATCATTAATTTTTTGAGTACTATTATTAACAACTAACTACAGTGCTTATATAAACATAGCTAAAAGTTATATTTATTCTTGAGAAATGAAAATAACTGAACAAAGATTAGTTAATTCAGTTGAAGCAACAAACATAAAAGATAAGTATAAAGATATAGCCAAAGAAAAAGTTGAAAATAAAATAATAGATAAAACTATAAGTGAAGAAAAAGAAACAAAATTATCTATAAAAAAATTAAAAAAGAAACAAGACAAAAAAGATATTAATTTAAATATTAAGATTACACCATATAGTAATAGAGTAATAATTCCTAAAATATGAAAAAACATACCACTACTTGATATTAAAAATAGAAATATTTCAGGTGAAAGTGAATTAAATGATATATTTGCAAAAGAATTAGAAAAATGAATTATTAGATATCCAGGTAGTTCTAAACCATGAGAAAATTGAACTAGTTTCATATTTTGACATTCATCAAATTTTCCATGGATTAAGTGAGAATACAATGATGTATTTGCTACTCTAGATAATGTTTCTTATTGAGATGAAATAATAGTCTACTATTGACAAGAAAAATTTAAATACAAAATTAGAGAAAAAAAAGTAATAACTCCTTGAGACGTTTCTGTTTTAGAAAGAAATAAGAAAAAATCAGAAATAACTTTAATGACATGTTGGCCAATATGAACAACTTTAAATAGATTGATTGTAATATGAGAATTAATAGAAGAGTAATTTAATTAATTATATATAAAAATGATTTGATTTGAATATAAATATACTACATCATCAGACATACTTAATAATTTAAAATTATTAACTGAGTACTCCATAGTAGAGTATTCAGTTTTAATAGTTTTACTTATTTTAATGGTAACAATGATTTACTACATTTTACCAATATATAATATCAGAAAAGATACTTTAAATATAAAAAAAGCAAAAGAAAAAAAGAAAGAGCTTTTAAGGTTAATAGTTATCCAAGCTAAAATTAATGAAGATATTGAAAAAGAATTAGATATTCACTAAAAAAAGAACCATAAATGGTTCTTTTTTATTTTTTTCTTCTTAGCTCTTTTTTTCATAAGCATATTACATATTCTTCATGAGAACTATCACGACAAGCCATTGGTTTATATGTTTTCATAGAATCAAATCTTTTTCTTACTTGCATAGCAAGATCATTAAAGTCTTCTCATTTAAAAACTTTTAAAATCATATTTCAACCTGTTTTTAAAAATCTATCTGAAAATTCACATATAGCTATGTTTAATTCTACAGAGGCATATTGATCTACATCGAATCTACCAGTAGTATTAGGAGCAATATCACTAGTAATAACATCAAATTGATCATCTCATATTATTTCTAATACTTGTTTTGATAATTCATCATAATCAAAAATACTACAAACTAAAGTTGATACATTTGGGTATGAAAATGGTTTACATTCTTTTAAATCAACTCAAATAATAGTTTTTTCTCTAACTATATTTCTAATTGCTTGTAAAAAAGAACCTGGAGCACAACCTATATCCATAACTGAATAATCAGGTTTAATTAAATTAAACCTTTCTTGTATTTCAAGTAATTTATAAATACTTCTCGCTCTAAATCCTGCTTTTCTAGCTTTAACAGCATATTCATCATTTACTTGATAACTTCATCTTTGAACCTTTTTCTTTCTATGAAATCCTACCTTAGGTGCTGTTGGTTTCTTCTTATTACCTATTCTATTTATTTTTGCCATATTTAATTATTATTTTTATTTCAAGTTAACGTAACTTTATTGAATTTTACGAATTTGTAAAATGCTTCATCAAAATCATCTCAATTATATTTTTCTAAAATTATATCTATATCAGTATATGTAGATGAAAATCATTCTATATATTTACTTACCACATCCTTTGAATAAGCCATTTTTTTACAGTGTAAATAATTACATATTTTAGCATGATGATTATCAGTTTTTATATATTTAATCTTTCATAAAAAACTAAATATGTAAAAATAATTAATTGAAATATGAGAAGCTACTATGAATTTCTCCTTTTTAAAAAATTGAAAAAATAATTTAATAAAATCAAAAAAATCAAAAATCTCATCAATTATAATTATATTTTTATTTAAACTTTTATTTTCGTGAACTAGTTTTTTTATATAACTAGACTTCCCGCTTCAACTATTTCATACAAAAACTATATACTTGTGTTTAGAAAAATCATAATTTAATAATCCTAAATAATCATCAAAATTGTTATTTATCATTTTAAGAAATGTTCATATTTAAAAAATGTTGCATCTCATATTAATTCTTGATCAATAAATTTATCATGAATCAATTGAACTTCCCAGTGAACAGATATACCATGAGTAGAAGAAATCATTTGTTCAGGATATAAAACTTTGTACATTCTTTCAAATGAAACTGATCCTTTTAAATAATCACTTATATCTGTATTTTTAGGTATAAAATCTATTTTTTCTTTATGTAAAGAAATTGCTCTTATAGGTTCTGTAAATGAAACTGTCCTTCTATTTGATCAACTTCATCTTACATATTGTCCTTTTTCCATATTACACGCAACAATTCTAATCTCAACATTTTTTAAATCGACTCTAGATTTTCATGTAACAATGTTTCTAAGTCTATATTCTTTTACTTTATCTCAAACAAATTTAGTTTGTCTAAAAACGAAGGTCATATATCTTCTAAGTTGAGTTTTTATCATAAACCAAATTCATGCTCACAATGCTCAACTTCAAGCTAATGAATTAAATAATGGTGAACTTGAATCTCAATCAGATTGATAATGAGAATAAAAAAACGTTTGTGCTTCTCAAACAAATTGATCATGAAATCAAACAATTGTATTTATCATAATAATAAATGCACCAAATATAGACAGTCAGAAAATTAAGGCCATAGCATCAAAAGGAATAGCTCACATGTTATCTATTAAATTAAAATTATCTTTTGGTTCAATTATAGATTTTCATGGTGACAATACCTTTGGTTTTATGAAAACTGATTCTTGAATTTTACTTGTTATTTTTGTATCAAAAAATATAGAATCATCAACTACTAATTCTATAAATAAGTTTATATTTATTTGATTTCATTTATATGAAAAGTTTTTATATTTTGATAAATCTATAATTATTTTTTCAATTCATGAATCAACAGTAAATTTCTTTTTAAATAATACTTTTCTAGAATCAACAGGACTAGAATCAATTACTTTCACCTCTGAAACTAAACGAAATTTAGCAGTTTTTCAATATAATTCTCTATCATTAATATCTACTAAACATTCTAATTTTTTATTAACTACTTTATTTGTAATCTTAATTTTTTTTGATTTTTTTTCCTTAAATTCGTTTTTAGTATTTGTACTAAAGAAATTTTCAAACATTATTTATTTTTATTAAAGTAAAATTCTGCTAGCGTTATATTATTTTCTTTTAAATAACTCGCTAATTCAGCTCATACATATCTCCAATGCCATGGTTCTATTTCATATCCATCTATTTTTAATCATTTCTGATAAGTATTAGTAAAACCAAATTCTTGAGCATTTTCATTTAACCAATTCGAATAATTTAATAAAACTGGACTTTTTTTCCAATTTAATTCACTTGATGCTTCAAATATATCGATAGCTAATCATGATTGATGTTCACTATACCCTGCTTTAGAGCAAAGATTATCTGGACAACCTCTATCTTTAATTCATTTTTGATAAGCATAACTTCTATAAGCACTAACTACTACTAATTTTTTATTAAAATTATACATAAACCTATTTGCCATTTTTTGTAATGCCATATTTGCCTCTTTTCTAATAATTTGTCTTCATCATTTATTATCAAATACAAATTCACTTCATATTTTTTCTAAATTTTTTGGAATATATTTTTTATCATTAAAACTAACTTTAGAGTTTACAAATTTTGTAATAGAATTATCTGATTCTAAATCTAAATTATTTATAAAATCTTTATTTTTATTTATTTTTTCTAATTGTTTTTTTCACTCTTCATTTATATAAATATAATTTTCATCTATATTGAAAATATTTCCATTTAAAAAATTATTAACAATTCATTTTAAAGCATTACCATAAGTATTTATAATATAATTATGTCAAAAATCATCTAATTCTATAAAATATTTATCTTTTGAAATAGAAGCATTAAAAACTTCTTTTCATTGATTAAAAGGAACTATTTTATCATTATTTCAATGAATTATTAAAACTGGTCTATTTATTTTTTTAACTAATTCTTTAGTATTATATGAATTATTAAGAAACAAATATTTAGCTAGATTAAATCAAAATGTTTTTTCTGCCATTTCATATCTAGAAGCAAACGGTGAAACTAAAATTAATTTATCAAAAATATGTTTTGTAGCAAAATCAGTAGCTACTGCAGTTCATACACTATATCACCATATTATCAATTTATCATCTTTAATATTTTTTTCTTCCTTTATTTTTTTATAAAAAGCTTCTGAAAAATTATCTACATTTTTTTTATATGGAAATCATTCACTTTTTCAATATCCAGGATAATCATAAGCCATCACATTATATCATAATCAATTTATGTATTTTATTTCATTATAAAAATAACTTAATGGTCATCCGTTACCATGAAAATAATAAACTGTCTTAACTCATGTTCAAGCAAACATATATAATCAATTTATATTCTTTCAATTACCATCATCTATATTAATCTCCTCAAAATCTATATTAACTTTCACATGTCATACTACATCTTGAACATTTACAAAAATAGCTGGGAATGTAGCTATAGTTTGAATTGTTTTAGCAAAACCTACTAATAATAAATATATAAATAAAATAATTAATACTATTCTAATTATTTTTTTATGTTTACATTTATGATTTTTAATTTTATTTAATAATTTCATTTAATTTATTTTATTTTTATATATAAAAAAGAGTATTAAATACTCTTTTATTTCCCTTTACACATACAATCTGCTACTTTATTATTTGAATCAATTAATGCTTTTAACATATCATTATTTGAATCAATAGATTTTTCCATTAAATCTAGCGTTTTTAGAATATTTTCTTGTGTCATTTCTAAATTTTTACTTTGAATTTCTTGAGTTTTTACGATTTTATCTGCCATCTCTAAAATTCTATCTGCCATCTCTCCTATTCTATCTGCCATTTTTCATATATCATCAGATAATCTTAAAATAGTTGACTGAGTTGTTTTAACATCATCAGTTGCATACATATAATTATTAACTGTAAATATTGATATAAATGCTATTATTACTAAAGTTAAAGTTTTCATTTTTATTAAATTAAATATTAAAATCAAGTTATTGTTGTACTGTCTGCTGCTGCTTTGTCTGCCGCTGCTTTGTCTGCCGCTGCTTTGTCTGCCGCTGCTTTATTTGCCGCTGCTTTGTCTGCCGCTGCTTTGTCTGCCGCTGCTTTGTCCATATTATTAACAGAAAATGTATTATTTAAATTATTATTAATACAATCTCTTTTTTTTGTTTCTGAAATCATAAATTCTTCTTGTAAATTTAGATTTGATTTATATTTTTTCAATAATTCATTTAATTTATCCAAATCTTTTTTATTTAAACTATCTCATATTTTTTTTATTTTCTTTTAAGATATATACATATCTCTATTTAATCTTGATCATACTGTTAATAAATATTTTCAATTTTCATTTAATTTATAAATACTAGATCATAAATCTCAACTTTTATTGTATCAACTAATATTTTTTTTATAATCATTTAAATCTATTCAATATTCTTTTTCTATTTTACTAATTTCATCATCACTACTATCTGAAGTATATATCTTACTAAATTCATTAGCTATTTCAGTATGATATATTCATCAAATAACTGCCGTAGAAGATAAAATCAAAGCAATTATAAATGGAATCATTTTTATTTTTTATTATATAATTTTAAATAATATACAAATATAAATAATATTTTCAATAAGTTTTATAAATCAATTTCAAACCTATTTTCTTCTCAAGAAAAAATATTTTTTATTATATTTAGTATATCTATAAGTTTCGTTTCTGTAAATCTTTTATCTAATTTTATTTTTCAATCATGAAATCAAGTTTCAACTATTTTTGGATTCAAAATATAAATTTTTTTTCATTCACTTTTAAGTCATCCTGCCAATCCTCTAAGTCAAAATTTTGATGCTTGATAAACAGCCGCATCTTTCATGAATTTTTTAGAAATAATTGATCAAATAAAAATTATTTTTGTACCTTTATTTATATTATTTTCTAAAACTTTAAGTAACCTAATATTTCAAAGTAAATTAGTATTTATAATATTTTCATACTTTTCTAAATTATTTTCTTCAAATTTTCAAAATTCCCCTACTCAAGCATTCAATATTAAATAATCTAATTTTTTATCTCAAATATTTTCTTGCAACTTATTAAAAGTTTCTTTTATAGATAAATCATATCAATTACTTTTTGAAAAACCCAAAATAGAATAATTATTTTTCAAATTATCCTCCAAATATTTTCATATTCATCTAGTATTTCATGTAAGTAAAATATTTTTCATTATTTCTTATCTAAACATATAAAACATTCTTTATCTAAATCTCTAAAAATATTATAAAAATAATCTCTCATTTCTCTTTTTTCTCTTATAAAAATTCAGTCTTCATCTTTTAATCTATACAAGATATCAAGCTTAGGATATTTTTTTAAAATATTATTATAATCAGATTTTGTATAAAGTAATCCTGAAACAAAAGTAGAAGAGACTCTTTTTATATCTATTCTAGTTTTTATTTCTTTTACAAACTCACCATAAATTTCTTTATAGTTTTTTACTGGTAAAAGTGGTAAAAACCTAAGTCAAACATTATAACCTTTATCGAGTAAAATATTGATTGATTTTATTCTTTCATCTAAAGATGAAGTTCAATGTTCATATTTTTCTATTAAATCTTGAGGATTAAGTGAAAACGCAAATTCTGTATTTTTTGGAATAAATCATAAGTCTAAAATAGCTTTTATATTAGCCGATTTTGTCCTAACTTCCATCATAGAAGGTATAAAATTTTCTCAAGTTCTAATTTTATGAAAAGGTGAATTTATCTTTTCAAAAAAAGGAACAAAGTTTTTTAAAAAATAAGAGATATTATCCATTCATAAAATATCAGAATAATCACTTGAATAAAACCATATTTTATCTTTATATTTTAAATCGGTTTTAATATTTAATTCATAATCATTTCAATCCTCTTTTTCATCTAAACTAACTCATATATTCTTTACCTTATCTTCAATTTGCAGTCTTATTTCATCATAATTTATGAAATAGATTGGTACATCATTTTTGAAAGCTCATTTCAAAAAGCAATAAGAACAATCAAAAATACAATTTAAACTAGTCTTAAAGAAATAAGAAGTTTTATCATTGTGTCAATATCAATTAGGAGCATTTGTAATAGCAGCAGAATTAAGTTTTGCTACTACAAAACTATTTTTATTTGATCAAAGTGGTAATTCTTTATCAAATAAATTTTTATAATTATCAATCCAAATAATATCTGAATTTTTAAATTTATCTAAAATTATTTTAGTTTGTTTATAATTTTTTGCTTGTTTTTCTATATATATTATCATATTATTTATCTTCTAAATATTTATCTAAATGGTTTAAAAATTTTCTTGATTCTTGTTTTGTATTTTTTATTTCTTTTAAACTACGAGTATAATCATAAAAATAATTTTCAAAACTTTTTCAAGTAAGTACTTCATATTTATTATATAATTTTTTAAAAATTAATTCTTGAGTAAATGAAAATCAGAAATAATTATTATATTTTGATAAATCAATATTTCAAAAATTATTTTTTTCTAAATACTCTTCTATTATTTCTAATAATTTTTTATAATTTATATTTTTACTTAGATATTTTTCAGCTTTTTTATAATCAAAATTTTTAGTTTCATCTCCTATTTTATCTACTGGTATTTTTAATATAACTCTTGGAATTTTAAAACTCTCACATACTTTTTCAAATCAATATGCTTCCATATCTACGTATTCTTCATCTTTTAAGATTTTATTATCTGAAATAATATTATCACTAGTCAAAATACTAGTTAAATCTCAAAATTTAATTAACGTAGGTATAATTAATTCATCATTATTAGAAAGATTTAAAATTCTAGCGATTTGAATAAAGTCTAATTTATTTTTTTTGTATCAACAAACTCAGATATTTATTATAAAATCGAATTTACCTTCTTTTTCTAAAAATTTTGTAAGATTTAAAATCATATTATAATTTCAAATTCAAACACTTAAAAAACTAAGCTTAATATCATTAAACTTATTATTTTTTATTTCTTTTTTTATAGGATTTAATTCCTGAGACAAAGCTCAAACAATTAATATTTTTTTCATATATAATCATTTATTATCATAGATATAATACACTTTTATAGTAAAAATTCAATTATAAAAAAAAGAACTTATTTTTATAATAAGTTCTTTTTTAAAATTATTTACCTTTTTTTTCTTTAGTAGAATCTAATCATTTTTCAATATCATTTTGCATTCAAGTAACAACATCTGCAATTGCTCATATTGCTGATTTTAATCACTTATTTTTTTGAATAGTTTCTAATGTATCATCTGGAATTTCAATTTTTATTAAAGCCATTGTATTTTTTTTCATTTTTAAAATTTATTTAATAATCTGTTAACTTTCGATTTTGTATCATCCATAACATGGGATAATTCAAATGTTCTTTTTCAGCTATCTAATCATTTAATATCCTCTATTGCATATTCAAAGTTTTCACTTATTTCTTCATTATCTAAAAGGTGTCCTTCTTCTAATACACTTATGAAAAAATTATTTGTAAAACTATATGCTAAATCTCTTGAGAGTTTCATAACCACTCTTGGAATTTTTCATAACTTTTTTTTATTTTTTTTCTCGTAATATTTTTTATAATCTTCAGGATATGAATATTTTTTAAAATTTTTAGTTAATGAATCTGCTCATCTCTCAGAAATTGTAAAATCAATTCAAACAACCTCTGAAACATTTCACTGCTCATCATGAAACTCTGCAATATAATCAATTCAAGAAGTAATGTCATCAAAATTAGAAGTTTTTCTAACCCTAACATCATAATCTCTTTTTTCGAATTCATTTTGTAAAAGTCTTCCTATTGCAATTTCAACCAATCACATCAGATCCTCTTTTCATTTACTTAAACTGATTTTTTCAAAAATTCATTGCCATTTCTTTGATAATTTATGCTCAGTTTCTGGGTATGAATATATTATTTGATAACTACTATACCAATTCATAAGATTTGATATATCTTCATCATCTAATTTAACTCAATTAAAATTAATCATATCACTTTTTATGACCTGACCAATAGGTTTCAAATATTTTAAATTTAAAACTTCATTTGGATCAGGAACTACTAAATCACTATCAATACTTTTATAAATATCAGGAGAATACATAAAACTTAATTTAAATGTTATATTTAAATTAAGTTTACCATATTTAAAATTATATAACAAAAAACTGAAAGAAATCTTACAGTTTACTTATTAAATACTAAATTCTCAAAAAATTTTAATATCTATATCAGATACTTTAAATCATTTTGGTAAATTAGGGATAGATATATTTTCATCTAAATCCTTAATCTCTCAAGTATTATTATCTATTAAATGAATATGATTTCATTTATTTTTCTCAAAATAAGCCTTTTTTCATATTCAATTAACTTTTCTTAAATCACCTTTTTCAACAAGTTCTTCAACATTTCTATAAATAGATGACTTTCATGCTTCAGGATATTTTTTAGAAATAATATCATAAATTTCTGCAACTGTTAGATGTTTACAGTCACATATATCAATTATTTCATTTGTATAATAATGTGTTTTCATTATATATTTTTTAATATTAGTTTCGTTTATAATAAATAAAAAATAAGATATAGCAAATCTTTTTGAGAATAGTTCTCATTTTTCTTTTGACATTAAATTAAAAATCATATACTATATGATATGAGAATAATTCTCATTATAAATTTTAATAAATAATTATATATTATGGAAAACATAGTAAACACTCCTAGAATACCTTTAATTGGTGAACACGCTCCTGCATTTTCATGTGCATCTACAACTGGTCCTATTAACTTCCCTGAGGATTATAAAGGAAGATGGGTTATATTATTTTCACATCCTGCAGATTTTACTCCAGTATGTACTACAGAATTTATTTGATTTCAAGCTAAAAAATCTGAATTCGATAAAAGAAATACTGATTTAATTGGTTATTCTGTTGATGGTATTCATTCACATATTGCCTGGGTAAAAAATATTAAAGAAAAATTTAATATAGATATAGAATTTCCTATTGCTGCACATCCATCAATTGCAACTAATTATGGTATGATGCAACCATCAGCAGATGATTCACATACTGTTAGAGCTGTATTCATAATTAATCCTAAAGGACAAATTGCTGCACTTATGTATTATCCTCTTTCAAATGGTAGAAATATAGATGAAATATTAAGATTAGTTGATTCTCTACAAATGACAGCTGAACATGGTAGAGCTACTCCTGCTAACTGGCCAAATAATGATATTTTTGGATCAGATGTAATTGTACCACCAGCAACATCAATGGCTGAATCTGAAGCAAATCCTGCTAAATATGAACATAAAGATTGGTATTTATGTACTGAAAAAATGCCTAAATAATAAAAAAAATAGTTAGAATTTAATTCTAACTATTTTTTATTATATTAATATCTATAATCTCTCAATTATTAACAATATCTCATCAAAATTGTTCAATCTTTGTTAAATTATTTTCGCAAATATTTTTAATCCATTCTCCTTTTATTTTCTTTACTCAATGAGAGACTAAACTTCAATCTTCTTTTAAAAAATTTATATTTATTATTTTTATTCAAGCATCTGATAATATTTTTCTTTTATGAATATGCTTTTTACACTTAGCAAGTCCCAATAGTTTTGAATAACTTATTGGTAATAAATTTACAATATAATCTGGTTTTAAATCAACTATGTTATCAGCTATTTTTTCTCACCAAAAATCAAAAAGTCATTTTGTATCAATTGGCAATTTATAATTTCATATCTTATCAAGTGGTTTAACTATTCAATACATTCAAGATAAAATTAAAAATTTTTCTTCAAAAAATACTTTTCATTTAATTTCCATTCAAGAATAATCAATAGCATTAAACATTACTCATGAATATCTTTTTATTCATTCTAAATATTCACTTTGCTTAGAGTCACATAAAGATTTATTTAAATCTATTCATTCAATGAATCTATCTCATTTACATTTTAAATCTTTTTCATCAACATTTATAGCTAATTCACATGGTTTTTTAAAAGAAAAACTAATATTTTCTTTTTTAAATTCTCATCATTTATTCTTCCCCTCACTTGGAGGCAATAAAAATAATATTTTCATAAATTTATTTATTAATTATTTTGTTTATTTTATTTTTAATAATATCAATTATTTTAACATCACAAATTATTTTTAAATAGTTATCTCATAAATCAATCACAATTGAATTAGATCAAAGAAAATTAATTTCTGTTAAACTATAATCAATACCTAGATTATCTAAAATTTTTTCAATATTATCTCATATATTTTCATAATATTCTATATTAGTAATTAGTATATTATTTCTTTCTAATTTTAAATTATTTTCTCAAATTAACTCTCTAATATTATTTAGTATATTAAACTCGTTTGGAGTTAATTTATAAGCATCTGTTTCATATATATTTTCCATAATATTTTTTATTAATTATAATTTTTTTTCTAACCAAAATGTATCTTGTCTGACTAATTTATCAATATCATTCTTATTTAATAAAACTTGTTTTAACGCTTCCTCTATATAAATAGTATTCTGACTACCTTTAAATAATATTATATACTTATCATTTGATTTTTCTAGTATATTTTTTAAATATAGTCACGCTTCTTTTGAATTTATAAATTTTTGAACATCATTTCAAAAATATTTTTTTGTTTCAATTCAAACACTAATAATTTTTCATTTATCTTTCATAAAATTATATAATTCTAAATGTTTATTTTTTGAATAATTTCATAATTCTCTCATATCTCAAATAACATAAATCACCTTATAATTATTAAGTAATTCTTTTTTGATTGATAAAGTATTATTAATCATTTTTTTTATACTTTCTGGTCATGCGTTATAAGTTGAATCAATTAATATAGAATTATTTATTCATTTTAAAATAGTAAATCTTCATCATTGATTATTTAAATTTAATTCTATATTATGAGGATAATCTATATTCAAATAATCTAATATTTTAAATCACAAATCTATATAGATAAAATTTTCATCTCATAATATATTTGTTTTTATTTTCTTATTTCAAATAATTATTTCAGATTTTATATTATCATTATATAAAATATATTTATAACCTAAAACTGTTTTTCAATAATTTTCATTCTCTATTTTTATAAAAATATTTTTTTGAAAATCATCATTATAATTTAAAAAAACTTTTTTCTTTGCACTATAAATCAACTTAAGTTTTTCACTAAAAATTCAATTAATATTTTCAAAATTTTCTATATGAATAGTATCTAATTTCGTAAAAATAGATATATCTGGCTTAGCAATAGTTAATAAAAAATCCATATCTCAAGGATGATCAACTCAATATTCTAATAATAAAATATCATATTGTTTTCCTAGAAAGAGTGACTTATATATAATTTTTCAAATAAGTTTTATCAATGACTTTATTCATGGATTATATTTTTCAATTTTAAATATAGAAAATATTAATCATAATTCAGAATTAAAATTTTTAGGTGAAGTGTAAATTATTTTT
>JAMOTX010000079.1 GCA_027062145.1 Candidatus Altimarinota bacterium
TATTTGTATTCACACATAATGTTACATAACCATCGAATTTAACTCATGTTGATGTTGGTATTTCTAATACTGAATCTAATTTTTTAAATACATTAATTTTTTCCTTAATTTTATTTTGAATAATTTGTTTTTTGAATGATAAATCTATTGGTGGTTGTATTTTTACGTTTTTAGAATTTAATATTTTTATGTTCTTAGGTAATAATACACTTATATTTTTCTCTACTTTATTTCATTTCTTAGGTAATAATACAATAGGTTTATTTATTTTATTTTGGTTTATATTTAATCATTCTGTAGTCAAAATAACATCACTTGTTCATGATAAAACTTTATCAATTATAGGAACAATGTCTTTTACATTATCTTTAGTTGTTTCTAGTAAATTTTGTTTACTTAGATCATTTATATTTCAATTAGTTGCATTATTAAATAGTTCATCAATAGATAAGATTTTGTTCGTTTTAACAGTAATATAACTAATTCATCAAGTTAAATCATTATTTCAAATAGATTGAACATAAAATTTATATTTTGTATCTTGTTGTAATCAAGTAAACATAAATACATTATCCTCAGTATAACTTTCAAAATTATTGTAATATACTTTATATTTTACTGCTCAGGGAACAGTATTCCATTTAATATAAACCTTATCATCCGTTTTAAATATTACCTGTAAGTTAGAAGGAGCAGGTATATAATTTGTTTTTTTGATATTTTTTACAAATAAATCATATTCACATATTTTTCATTGTTGAAATATTGGCTCTTGATTACAATTTGATCAAGTTCATAATGAAACAATTATATTTTGATATAAATTATTTTGAGTTTTCAGTTTAAAGTTTAATTTTCAATTAAAATTATCTAACAATATTTTATTATCAAGATCAAATGCTTCATCACTTCAATATTTGTTTTTACTTACTAAAGATATTTTTTTTATTAGAAACCCATTACTATCGAATATTAATAAATCTGGTTTTGCAATATCAATTCAAGTATCATAATTTATATTTCAGTAAATCTGCATAGGAACATAAAAAGAAGAATTTGCAAAAATATGTCATGAAGAAATCAGTAAAATAAAAACAAATCATAACAACTTTTTCATTTTAATACATTAAAAAATAAAGAACCTATGCAAAAGCATAGGCTTAAAATTATTTAGATAACAACACACTATTTGTATTGACTGTTTTGTATCAATTAAAATATTTTATTCAATCACTCCAAATTGTATTTGCTTCTATTTTATTAGATCAAGTTCAAGAAGTAAAAATTCAATCTTCTAATAATTTTATAGACAAATGATCATTTTCTACTACATTTGAAATAGTTGTTCTAACATCAAAGTTAACAGTAGATCAAGCTGTAATTTCATATCAAGTTTTATAATCACCTGTAAACTCAAATATTACTGTATTTCCACTTAGAGTGTAGTTATAACCTGTATTTTCCAATTCTAAATCATTTACATAAATTTTATATCAGGTAATGTAATTCATAAAATTTTCACTATCTCCTGACAAAGTTCAGTTTAAATCAAGTGTAAACTTTTTCAAATATACAGAACCAGCAGAATCTGCAGTTGCATTAAGTTTATAAATAGTTTGTTCTCCATTTACCAAAGAAGCAGACAAATTTTCTGATGAAATAGTTATAAGAGATTTTACAGGTTGATATTCTATATTGTAAGTTAATCACAAAGTAGAAACATCTGATCATCATAATTTTTCATCAACATATTTACTATTTACAGATTTAACAACATTTCAACTTGAATAAGCTACTATATCTTCAATTCAAACGTTTAAAATATTTCAAGACAAAAGATTTGTTCAAGTTTGTGTATCAATTTTTATAATTAATTTTTTTGTCTCATCTTTTGAAATATTGTAATTTAAATTCACAAAATCTACATAACCAGAATTATTTAAAGTTCAAGTTGCTAACAAGTTATTGTTCTCATTATAAAGTTTAACTAATTTAACATATGATAAATCATATGATTTATCATATCATTCAATACTATTTAATATACAACTTACACTATCACATAAATTAACTCTTAATCACGAAAGAACAACATCTCCATCATCAGCTGTAAAATTAAATTCTGCTACTTTATTATCATTTGTTCAAACAATTAAATAATCTGTCTTATAATCAGTTTGAACAGTATCTACCTTAAGTTCTGGTTTTCAAAATAAATCAAAAGCAAGATATGATCATTTTGGTATATCAAAATTAAATCGATCCGAAGACCTATCTGAAGTATTAAACTCAGTGTGATTTTGTGAAGATAAATCAGAATAATCTCATCATATAGAAGCATTCAATACAAAATAATCGTTTTTAATTATTTTTGGAAATGATAAAATAATTTCAAGTATTCAATCTCAAGTTAGTATATTTCAACTTGAAAATATATACCGAAAATCACAATCATCTTGCCGACAATATCAATTATACCACTTTCAACTTAATACAGTAGAATTATATCTTATTCAATTTAATTCTAATATAATTCCATAAGTATTTAAGTTATTATCTTTCAGTAATAATTTATTTCAAGACAATATAAGAGGTGTAGCTATTTTTGTTCATCAAATTATTCATTTCATATGGAACCGTAATTGTCAAATTTCTACCTTCTCACCTTTCACTTTTGTAGCAACTTTATAAACTATATTCTCACCTTCTTTTAGCTCTGTTGTAGGTAAATCTAAACCTGAGAAATACAAAAATGCTTTTCTGTATCTAATAGTAATAGAACATTTTGTTTTTTCATCAAAATGATATGTTCTATTAATATTATAACCTCAAAGTTTTTTTAATGTAATTCAACTTTCTTTTCACTTAGCAACAATATCAGTTAAATAAATTCTAAAAATATCAGGTTGGCTTGCATCTGTAATTGAAGCAAAATCTGCTACAAGTTTTATAGTTTTATCCTCATTTTTATTGATTATCAATCAAGTAAGATTTATACAAGCAATTTTACCTCATCATACTTCACAATTTCAATAAACATTTCAACTATCATCTACAATTTTCACATTTGAAATTACATTTTCTGTTAGACTTGGATAAATATCACTTCAATTAAAATTAGCAAAAAATAAACTTGTAATTAATACATCATCATAACTTGCTCTAAGTGTAAATTCATTTAAAACAACTCAAGTTTCTCATCATATTACATCTTTTGATGTAGATAGTCTACTTACAAGTGTAAGAGAAGGATTTCATATAGTTATAGACCAGTTATATCAACCTCCTAATATAGATCATAAAATATCACCTATATCTGTAGTTCATTTAGAAGAACATCTTCAACTTGTAGAAGTATAAGTTTTTTGTCATACAACTACTTCATTATTTTCTTCAAAAGTAGTATAAACTGGAGAAGATTTAGAATAAGATATACCAAAGTTATAAGTCCGATTCCGTTCAGTATTTAAAGCATTTTTATCTATATCTGCATGCAAATCCAATTGTATATCATTTCAAGTAGTTTCAAAAACATAATTTAAACCTGAAAAAATAATAGTTTTTCCTGTTAAATCCAAAATACCAGTTCATATTGTATCTCATGAATAAACCAATCTTATATTTTTCAAAAACTCACCACTAAATTCATCATCAGAAATATTTGACAATTTAAATCAAATTTTTGTCAATGCCAAACCTGAAAAACCACTTGTTCTTTTATGATCTCAAGTAGTTTCAAATTGAATTGCAAATATCTTTGCATTTTTCTTTCAAGGATAATAATATTTTTCAGCTCAATTTTCTAATACTTTATATTTTATTCAATAATTGTTTATTGTTTCTGTACAAGTAGTAGTTCTATCTGTTGTATTATTTCCAGTATTATTTCCAGTATTATCTTCATTATCATTTTGCACTACATGAGTTTCACTAACAACAATAGCTCCTGTTTCTGAAGTAATATCCTGCACTCAACCTAAATAAGAATTGTTTGACAAAAATATACCATATCATAATCATTCCCAAAGATAAAATCCATTAGTATAAGATTTTACACTAAATTCAGGATTAAAACTATCATTTTTTGTAGTTCAAAACTTAGAATTTGAAAAATCTATAATTTGACCAAACGAAAGATTTCATAAAGCTTCAGTTTTGTAATAATACTTATTAACTCAAGGTTGTGATATTCAAATTAAGTTCCATCAAGCATAAAGTCTTCTTTGTAACATCCTTTTAGTTCAATCAATATTAGGCTTTACTTTATATGTTATTACTAGTGGATCTCATTGTTCATTATAGACCCAGTATCATTTTAAAGGAATATAATTTTCTACTCATCATCAAACAAAACTCCAATCTCATCATTCAAGTGTCATAATACTAAAATGCTTTGTTTTAGAAAAATGTATTTCCGACAACTCCTGAGGAAACGATATAACTTTTGTTTCTCAAGGATTTACAACAATCTTTCAAGTTCAAGAATAATATTTTGTTTCAGTCACAATGGAATGGGAAATAGTAGAATGAGAAGTAGTAGAATGAGAAGTAGTAAAAGAATACCATCAACCTCAACCACCTCATCAACCTCAACCTGAAGCTGAAGAAACAGTTTCTTCTCAATTAGCAAATCCTAAAAAACAAAACAAACTTAAACTCATTAGTAAATACATAACTACTTTTTTCATAATTTTATATTTAAGAATTAAATTAAACAAAAAACATTTAGAAATAAATATTGTTTTGCAGTAATCATTAAAAAACAAATTCAGTAGTAAATCTCAACAATTTGTGATTGAAGTCTTAATTTTTTAATCTGAAAAATCAAGATTTTATAAAAATTTTATGAAAAAATATTTCAAACTTTGTTCAAGTTCAAACTTTTGAGTAAACTTTTATATTCCAACCTAATAATTCTACTATTTTCTTAACAATTGAAAGTCCTAGTCAAGTTCCATCACTATTTTCTCATTTGTAAAACCTATTAAAAATTTTATCTAAATTTTCTTGATTTATTCAAATTCAAGTA
>JAMOTX010000080.1 GCA_027062145.1 Candidatus Altimarinota bacterium
TTACAGGATTATTTAATTTTGAATATTTTTTAAGTGTTTGAAATGAAGTTATTGATGTATTTATAAAACAAATTTTTGTAGTACTAATTATTGTTTTTATTTTTATGTTTGTATTAAATATTTTACTTAAGAAAAATTTAATAAAGGATAAAATTGAAAACTCTAAAAATTCCACAAAATATATTTTTTCTATTATAGGTTGAATTTTTTCAACCTGACCTGTTTATATGTGGTATCCTTTTTTAAAAACAGTTAAGGATCATTGATTTAGTTATGGTCATATAGCTACTTTTATTTATGCTAGAGCAATTAAAATACCGTTTTTAGCTGCAATGATAATGTATTTTGGTTTTAAATATACTGTTATTTTTAATATAACATTGTTGTTTTTTGCATTTTTAATAGGTGTATTGATTAATTTAATTTTTAATTTTTTTGGATATGAAAAAGATAATAGCTAGTTTACTAGAATGAGAAAAATATGAAGTTGCTAGTAATGCTGCAAGAGCTCCTTATTTTATAGTGTTTAATGATGATGAATATGAAAGGTCTATAAAAAATCCTTTTGTAAGTTGAGGATGAGCTTGATTTGCTGTAGCTGAATTATTGAAACAAGAAAAATGTGATTTATTTATTGCATGAAAAGTAGGATGAAACCTTGAAGAAAAATTAGATGAATATAAAATTAAATATGAAATAAAATAATTTTACTTTTTTTAAAAGATTACTAAAATAGTAATAATTATTTAAGAAAAAGTATTTATGAATAAAGAATATAAAAAAGATTTTCCAATTTTTAAAAATAATCCAAGTTTGATTTATTTAGATTCAACTGCAACATCTCAAAAGCCACAAATAGTTATAGATTGAATAAAGGATTATTTAGAAAATACTTATTCAAGTATACATAGAGGATTATATAATATTTCTGAGCAATCTGAATTATTATATAAAAAATCAAAAGTGAAAGTATTAGAAAATATTTGAGCTAACTCTATAAAAGAAATTATTTATACTTATAATTCTACTTATGCTTTAAATTTATTATCTAGTTCATTAAAAATTAGTAATAAATTAAAAAAGTGAGATAAGGTATTACTTAGTATTACAGAGCATAATGCAAATTTAATACCATGGTTGATTTTAAAAGAAGAGATTTGAATAGAAATAGAATATATTAATGTTGATAGTGAATACAATTTAGATTTAGTTGATTTTAAAAGTAAATATGATGAGAAAGTTAAAATCATATCATTTACTCATGTTTCAAATGTAACAGGACAAATTTTTGATTTAGAAGAAATTTGAAAAAGAAAAAGGGAAGATACTATTTTTATAGTAGATGCTAGTCAAAGCGTCCCTCATTTTAAAGTTGATGTTAAAGCACTTAATTGTGATTATTTATTTTTTACATGACATAAAGTTTTTGCTGATACTTGAATATGAGTTTTATGGTGAAAAGAAAAATTATTGAAAGATTTAAAACCTAGCTTTTCATGATGAGGTGCAATATGAAAAATTGAAAAAGATAGTTTTTCATATGCTTGATTACCTGATAAATTTGAAGCGGGGACTCCTAATATTACAGCTGCAGTATCATTGTTAAAAGCATTTGAATATATAAATAATATTTGATGATATAATGTTTTAGAAGATTATGAAAATAATTTAGTAGAGTATTTTTTAGAAAAATTAAATAAATATAGTAATATAAAACTTATTTGATCAAAGCAAAGTAAAAATAGGGTTTGAGTCTTTTCAATGATTATAGATTGATTTCATTCTAATGATATTGCTGATATGTTAGCTGAAAAAAATATAGCAGTAAGAAGTTGAAAACACTGTGCTCATAGATTGTTTTGAGATATATGATTAAACCATTCTTTTAGAGTTAGTTTATATATTTACAATACTAAAGGAGATATAGATATATTTTTTAAAAATATAAATGGAATAATACAAAAATAGAGATTTATCTCTATTTTTTTCTTGCATTTTTTAAAATAATAATATAATAAAAACAAGTTATGAAATATATTTCATAACCTTTATAGTTTTACAATATATAATTTATGAAAAAAATAAATTTAATGGATAAATATCCTGTTTACACTAAAGAAATTTTAAAATCAGATACAAAATTTAAAAATGTTGATGATTTTATAGGTGCTTTAAAGAAAAAGGTAGATGAAGATGATGTTGCTACTTATATTGGTATTTTTGATCATTTTACTCATACTAAATGAATTAATTGAGAAATAATGGAGGGAATGATTGCTGGTAAAATTTTACTATTTTGTTTTTGAGTTTCAATACCAAAACCACAAGCTATGGCTGTAAGACCAAGAAATATTGCTATTGCTGAGTTTGAAGATAAATTTGTAGTTTCTTTTTTAGAGGCTCCTATTGAAAAAGCAAATACAAAAAAAATAGATTGGATTATTGAACATATTGAAGATTAATTTTTAATTTTAAAAAATATGAAAGATATTTTATTAGGTTTGATTTTATTATCAATTTGAGTCTTTATTTGAATTTTTTTAAATGTAAAATTCAGTATTGATTTTTGATTTGAGGATTTATTTTGAAATTGAATAAGTTCGGGTTTTGAAAATTCAATAAAAGCTCCTTCCAGTATTATGAAGGAAACATGAAATATAATGTGATTTTAATTTATAATATAGTAATATTATGACAGAAGAAAAAATTTGATTTTGGGATATAGTTAAAACTATGGAACCAAGATGGGTAATGAGTTCTATGGCTACTTGAGCTGTTTGAATACTTACAATGATTATTTGAGGAAAGTTTGATTTAGTTTATTTGAAATATTTTGCATGAATACTTAGTTTTTTAGCTATTATTTTGTTTATATTATTTATGATAATGTTTACACTTAGAATAGTTAAATTTCCAAAAGCTGTAATAGATGATTTATCTCATCCTATAGCTGCTAATTTTTTTGCTTGAATATTCATATCAGCTGCAATTATAGTTTCAGCTATTTGGAATGTTTTAGAACCACTAGGTTGGTGTACTAATGCAGTAATGGTTTCAAAAATATTTTATATAATTGCTTTAG
>JAMOTX010000081.1 GCA_027062145.1 Candidatus Altimarinota bacterium
ATATTAGTGTCTCACATATAATTTTATAAATAATATTCTTAATTACATAATAACTGTAATTATATTATTGTCAATATTAATAAAGATAAATAAAAAGCACTATATAGTGCTTTTTATTTATCTTTATTTTCTAATATTGTTCTTACATATAATCATTGAACTTGATTTCTTGCCCATTCTGTTTTTCTAAGAAATTTTAGACTAGAATTTATAGTAGGATTTACTAAAAAACAGTTAATTCTAACTAATTGACTTAGTTCTTCGAATCAATATTCTTTTTCAAGATATTCAAGAATAGTTTTAAGTGTTACTCAATGTAATACTTCGTGGTTCATATTATTTGTCATAGCTTTTTATTATTTAGTATTAGATACATTTTAAAAAAGAAATAATAAAAGTAAAGCTATTTTGTTTTATTATATATTTTATGATAAAATAATAATAATGATATTTTATAATATATAAGTTTATTATGAGATTAAAAATTTTTAAAGATAATATAGTAGCATCATCTGAAATAAATAAAGATTCAGTATCAAAAAATGAAATTAAGAAGGACACAATTAATGAATTAAGTAAATTTTCTATAGAAATAAATAAATTCACTAGAACATTAAAATTATGAACTAGGTGAGATGATGTAAGAGAATTACAAGAATTTTTAACTAACAAGTGATTTGATACAAAAGGTATTGAGTGAATTTTTGGTTATGGAACTAAAAAAGCATTAATAAAATTTCAAGAAACAATTTATTGAAAAAATCATAAATGGGTTGATTGAATAATGAGTTTTAGATGAGGTACTATGAAAACTATTATTAAAGAAGTAAATTGAAAAAATATAACTAGTAATAGTAGAACTAAATTAATTAAAAATGTTAACAATAATAATAAAGATAAAAATTTAAGTGAAAATACTAACAATAAGGATAATTTAACTAAAATTGAAAAATATAGATTATCAAATTTTAGAAATATAGTATCGAAATATAAAGAAAAATATTCAGATATAGATTTGAAAAATATTTTTAATGGTAAAAAAGAACCAACAAATAAAGAAATACGTAGAATAAGGTGATTAGTTAATAGTATAAATATTACTTGAAATAGAATGATTAAATATGTGTCTGATTCAAAAAATAAACAAATTATTAAATCTTCTAATACTTCTTATGATGCAATTTTAACTAATTCATGAGATTGTGAAGAGTTTGCATGAATAAAATTACAAATGTTAAAAGAAATATGAATACCAGAGAAATATTTATCATTAGGTTATTGAAAACAGGTTAAATCGAATATTTCTCATATGGTTTTAAATGTAGCTTTAGCATTTAGTAATGAAAAAGTTATATTGGACAATAATACTATAAATATGTATTTTGAAGGATCAAATATTCATAAGGCTTCTTTTAAAGAAATATATAGCTTTAATAAAAATGTAACTTATAATAGTAAATGAAAAAAAATAAATAATAATTTTTTACCTAAAATTTATGCTTCAGTATTAGATGATAGGCATTTATTTGCATAAAAAAGAACTCTAAAATTTTAGAGTTCTTTTTTGTTTTTTTAATGGTATCTCCGATAGGAATTGAACCTACGCAAACCAAGGTTCGCAGCCTTGTGCTCTTCCACTGAGCTACGGAGACGTATAAAGTATGATTATTGTATCAATATTATATATTTTGTAAATTAATTTATTTTTATTTGATATAGAAATTATTATATATATTATATTAAAGATTTAATTATTAATATAATATTAAAATATGTTTAAAATAGTATCAGTTTTATTGTTAGTTTTATTAGTAAGTAGTTGTGGAGTCAAAGTATGAGACAAAGGAGTTAGTATAGATGGATGAGATTTATGAAAAATAGAAGTATTAGATGACTGAGTTAATATAGATGGATGAGATTTATGAGAAATAAAGGTATGAGATGAATGAGTTAGTATAGATATTTGAGAAGTATGAGAAATAGAAGTATGAGATGATGGAATTATTATGAATGATTGAGAAACTAATAAATAATAAAGACTTTAATTTTAAGTCTTTTTTTATTTAATATATTTTAATCGATAACTGTTTATTAAACAATAAATCTTGACAATGTCTAGTATTTAAATATTATAATTTATATTTGTTTTTTAAGTTTAAAATATGTATTTAAAAGAAAAATTAGATAATTGAAATAAAAGTATTGATAATAATGAATCATTAAAAATATGAAATGAAAAAAATATTGTAAAGCTAGATGTTGATAATTTATTAAAAACAATAAATAAAGATTCTGAAAAAGAATTAGATTTTCTTGATGATATTAGAGAATGGTTAGAAGAACAAGAAAATGTTAACTGAAGAAATAAAGAGGATATATTAAAAATATTTAGAAGAATTTTTACTAGTTTTGCTATGCCTTGAATTATAAGTAAGCAATGAAATGTGGTAAGAAAGGCAACTTTGGATTTTCAATCTATTTTGTTTTTAATAAATAAATATTTTTTAAAGTGAGAAAAATCAAGAATATTTTTTCAAAAAAATTCTAATAAAAGGTATATGTGATATACAAATTTTTGATTATGAATTTGAGAATGAATGGGAATTGAATGATATGAAGATGAATGATTAAAATCATTTTTTTCTAATTCTACTGTTACGTTTAATCAATGAGAGAGTAAATGATACTCAGTTTCTCATATGATTTATAAATTAATTAATGAATTTTGATTAATAGAAGAATGAGAAAAAGATCAAGTAAAAAGATTTATAGATTTCATAAATTTATCTACTACTAAAAAATATGAGGTTTATTGAAAAAATGAATGATTGTATGAACAATCAAATACAACAGTTTTTTGATTAGCACCATTATTACATTCAGAAAAATTATTTAATTATTTTAAAGATGATAAATCTTGATTTGAAAAATTATCAAGTAAAGAAATTAATGAATTAGAATTATATACAGCTCATTCAAAAAGAACTTTTAATGTTGAAAAATCATTATCTACATATGAAGAATATTCTAATAGAAATAACACTGTTAGATATAACAATCAAAAATTAGATTTTATAGTGGATATGTGATGACAAATAGTTAATTCTTTAGAATTAGCAGCAAGTAAAAATAAATGATTAATAAAAGTTCATCCAACTGGTGATATAATGCTATTTAATCCTAAATGATTTTCTTGAAAAATGGATTTTTTACATTCATGAAATAATAAAGTAGTTTTTATAAAAACTACCGATATGAAATATTATGAAAAAATGGAACAATTAGTTTCTCTATTAACTTGATATACAGCTAAATATAATTTATTAAAGTTCATTTGATATGAATGAGATTTATTAGATACTTATAAGCCTAAAGTAAGTGCAGAAATAAGAAAAAGAAGAAAAGAAGCTGAGAAAATTATTAAAGCTAAAACTAAAAAAAGAGAAAAAAGAAAAACAAATCATATTAATAATTATTTAAATCAAAGTTTGATATTTGAAGAATTAAAAAAATGACAAATAATTAATTGAAAAATTTTATGAAAAAGAAAAAATGGTAGAATGCCAGTTAATATAAAGTTAAATGATTATGATATTGATGTCTATACTACTTCAAAAAGATTGAAATGTAGCTGACATACAAACGATCAAATATTTAAAGCAAAAGAAGATGCTTCAGATCTTATTTATACTTTTGTTATAAGTAAAATTGATGAAAATAGAATAGTTTTAAAGCAAATATAAAATCTAGATTTAATTCTAGATTTTTTTGTTTTTAAAGTTATACTAATTAAAAGATTTTTAAATAAAAAATATGCAAGAAAAAATAAGTATAAAAGATAATATTGTAAAATATGATAGATCAACTTTAGAAAAGGATATAGAAGATGTAATAAATGCTAGGTTTGAAAATGGTGAATTTCAAATTGAATCAAGTATAGATGATCTACATGATCCATATTTATTAACAGATATGGATAAAGCAGTTGCAAGAATAAAGCTTGCTAAAGAAAATGATGAAAGAGTCTTTATATTTTGAGATTATGATGTAGATGGAGTTACATCTACTAGTATTTTAATGCATTTTTTTAAGAAAATTTGAATGCAAATTAGTTACAGATTACCTCATAGAGTGAAAGATGGTTATGGTTTAAAAAAGTACTTTGTAGATGAAGCAAAAGAGCTATGAGTAAGTTTAATTATAACTGTAGATTGCTGAACCAGAGATGCAGAAGTAATAAAGCATGGTAAAGAATTATGAGTAGATATTATAGTAACAGATCATCATGCTGTACCAGATGATACAAAAAATGAAGCAGTAGCAATGATAAATCCTAAAAGACCAGATTGTGAATATGTTTATAAAAATTTAGCTTGAGCATGAGTTGCTTTTAAACTTATGCAAGCTCTTGCTTATGAATATTTTTCTGAAAAAGAGGCTCGTGAATATATAATAGAATCAATTGATATTGCTGCTATTTGAACAGTTGCTGATTGTATGAGACTTACAGGTGAAAATAGAATAATTGTTCAAGAAGGGTTGAAACAAATTAAAAAATCAAGAAGTAATGGTATTAGAAAACTAATAGAGGATAAAATGCATGAAGATCTAGATGCTGATCTTTTTGGTTTTACTATATGACCAAGGCTTAATGCAGCTGGTAGAATGGATACACCATATAAAGCTGTAAATTTAATATTAAATAACTGACCTACTTTAGATAAAACTATTGCAGAAATAGAACAATTAAATGAACAAAGAAAATTTCTTACTAAAGAATACGTTAATGATGCTATGAATAAAATAGATAGAAATGCTAATCTTATATTTTATGTATCACCAGCTATTACTCATGGTATTATTTGAATTGTTGCATGAAGAATAACTGAACAATTATATAGACCTTGTATTTGTATGAAGGATGAATGAGATAAATTAGTTGCCAGTTGTAGAAGTCCAGAATATTTTTCTATAATTAAATTACTTGATAAATTT
>JAMOTX010000082.1 GCA_027062145.1 Candidatus Altimarinota bacterium
TTTTTTTCATCAATTTCTAAAAACAAATCTAAATCTAAAGTTAAATTTCTCTTTTTTATATTATCTTTAACAAGATCAGGATTATTTCTAATTATTTTTATATCTAACATAATTTATTATTACAATTATTAATTTGTCTAATTATAGCTAAAAAAACAAAAAATCAACTTAAAAAGTTGATTTTTATATATATTTTTTCATTGCGACCTTAGCTTCTTTATCCATACTTCTTTCCTTTAATATTTGTTTCTTTTGATATGCTTTTTTTCATTTAGCTAATCATATTCTTATTTTGATTAAACTTCATACAAAATATAATTCTAAAGGAATAATAGAATATCCTACTTCTCTATTTTTTCATTCTAGATAATCAATTGTTTTTCTATGAAGAAAAATTTTTCTTTCTCTTTCTGTTTCTACAGATTGACTATTAGGGAGTGCTTTCCAAGCAGAAACATGCATGGATTTTATATATAATTCATTATTTATCACCACAATAAAAGCTCATTTTAAATTAACATGACCATTTCTAACACTTTTTGTTTCGTGTCAGCTAAATTTTATTCAAGCTTCCCAGCTATCAATTATTTCATAGTCAAAATAAGCTTTTTTATTTTTTGTTATCTGATTATTTAAATTATTATTTTTTTTCATAATTATTTACTTTCAAATACATCATATTGTAATTTTAAAACTTCATTTCATTTTTTCCCTTTAAGTAACCAGTCCCACTTCATATAATCATCTAAATCATACTTTCATACCATATTTAAATCATGTGGATTTACCTGTATTGGAAAATGAATATGAAAATCTTTATAGTTTTTATCTGGAACTCAAGTTATTCAAATTGTACCTATTGGTTGACCTTTTTTAACTACCTCTCAAGTTTCAATATTTGTAAAAATTTCATTTAGATGACTATAAAAAACAACATTTCAATTCATAGTTTTAAGCCATACCTGATTTCATCTAAGTATATCTAAATTTCTTATTTTATCATCATAAGTAATATTATTTCATCTTTTAATTTTAGATAAATCATCAAATTTAAAATTATTTACAACTCTAACAATTATTCAATCATCAATTGCTATAATTTGTTCTCAAAATCTTCAATCTATATCCCATCAATGATGAATTCAATCAGTATAATCACTTCTATATCATCTTCATGAATTTGGAATTTTTACTAAAGTTTTAGGTAAATTATGACCCAAAAGTGGAACTAAATATTTTTCATTTCTTTTATCTAAGATATTTTTTACTAATTTTTCATTGTATAATGATTCCTTTAGTATTCTATTTTTTTTCAAAAATTTATAATAATTTTTTTCTATTTCAGGATTATATTTATCATAATCTTTATATAAATCACCTTTTTTTCTTAAAATTTCATAAAATGATAATAAATTAGGTGTTTTAACATCTAATAAATTATATAATGCATTATATTCCCTAACTATATTTAATTTAAATTGTTTTTCTACTTCTCAAATATCATTTATTAAAGTTAAATTACTATCATCACATTTATTATTAAAAAATTTAATATCAAACATATAACGATTTCATTTTTTATATATCAATTTTGAAAATATATCACATTTTGATTTAATTTTAAAATTAGATAAATCTCTAGCTGAATTAAAAACAACTTGGGTTTTATTTAAAGATATAGAATCTAAAAATATATTATCAGATAATTTAAATACTATAGTAGTTGAATAATTAAAAAATCCAGCTCCTGCATAAACTAATGAATAACCAAATAATACACTAAAAAGTATTATAGATATGATTGATTTGAAAATTGATTTTGTATTCATTTTATTATTTATTTTTCTAAAAGTGAATTAATTATAGTAATTAATATATATTATCAAGAGTTTTTAGCCATTTATGTTAAAAACTTTTTAATTAAATATCACAACTCTTTTCACTTTTTATTGGTCTATATATTTTAATATTATTAAATCATTTTTCTTTTAAATATAATCAATGTAAGTTTGATAAAACTCATTTATCACAGTAAAATAAATAATCTTTATTCGCATCTAAATCTTTAAATTTATGATTAATTTCAAAAAATGGTATTTCTAATATTTCTATATTTTCTAAAATTAATTTTTCTTTTTTTATATCAGCTTCTTCTCTTAAATCAACAACTATTTCATTATTTCATGGTAAAAATACTACATCTATTTCTGTAGCATCTTTATCTTTATATTCATCCATCATTTTCTTTACAAATTCTACTTTTTTTCATTCCACTGCTCTAAGCAATACTTCCTCTAATATATTATCTTCTTCAGCTAAAATATCTTCTAATTTTGCTCATGTTGCTGGTTTATCTGAAATAACACCACAGTATTCAGGCATATTACATGCAAAATTATATGTTCAAATTTTAGTTGAAACATCAATTATTTCTTGTTTATTATCAGCAATAAGTGGTCTTAAAACTAAGTTATCACTGGCCTTATCTATAACATGCATATTTTTAAGGGTTTGACTTGATACTTGTCATAAACTATCTCATTTAACTAATGCAAAATAATGATCTTTAGAGACCATTGAAGCAGCCTTTAACATAAATCTTTTGAGTAATATTCATCTAAATCTATGATTTACTTTAGTTAATAATTCTGCAATTACTTCTTCAAAATTTACAGTAATAAATCTTGCTCTTTTATGAGGAACTGAAAAAGTTTTCCATAAATAATAAGAAACTTGCTTCACTCATAATTCATGAGCTGATCATCACAAATTAAAAAATAAATAATCAACTTCACAACCTCTTTTCATCATAGAATATGTACTTACTCCCGAATCAAATCAACCAGAAATAAGACTTAAAACTTTATCTTGAAATCATACTGGATAACCTCAAATTCATTCAATTCTATACTTAACAATGTGTACTTTTTTATCTTTTATTTCAATACTAACAGTTACATCCGGTTTTTTTATTTGAACCTTAGTACTTTTTGCATTTTTCAATAATCAACCTCATACATATCTTTCTAAATCAATAGATTTAAAATTATGTATTCATGTTCTTTTTACTCTGGCTACAAAT
>JAMOTX010000083.1 GCA_027062145.1 Candidatus Altimarinota bacterium
ATTTTTTAAATATATTTCACACATATCTAAATACATTTTTCAAGCATCATCTCACTCTTTGATAAGCTTAGAAAAAATTGTTTTAGCTCATTTAAAATCTCTATTAAGATATAAATCAACTGCTTTTTCAAATTGTTTTTTTATTTCTAATTTTTCTTTAGAAACCTTTCATTTAAGTCATAATAATTCATAAATTTTTATTGGTACTTCTTTTCATTTTACTCTAATTCTATCTAAATATCTAAACTCAAAATTTTCTTTTTCAATTTCATAAACATCCTCACTTGCACACATAAATGTACCGTAAAATTTATTTACTCATTCTAAACGAGAAGCTAAATTAACACTGTCTCACAGAGCTGTAAATTCCATTTTTCTTCATATTGATCATATATTTCATGTAATTGCATCTCATATATGCATACCTATTCTTGCTTTAATTTGTCAAAATCATCTTTTTGCCCATTCTTTGTTCAATATAATCAATGCTTCTTGTTGTTTTAATGCCGATATACATATGTTGTATGATTTATTTTTATCTTCTCAAAAAACTCACCATAAAGCCATAATTGCATCTCATTCATATTTATTAATAAATCATTTTTCATCCATAATAATATCAGACATATGACTTAAGTATTCTCTTAAAAAGGATACTAATTCTTCTGGTGAAAATTGTTCTGAAATACTTGTGAATCACTCAATATCTGAAAAGAAAATTGCTATATTTTGATTTTCTCAATCTAAATTAATATTTCAATCTCAAGATAAAATTTCGCGGGCCACATCTTTTGATACATATTCAGATAATGCTTTATTTAACTTATTTTTATTTTTATTTTCAATAAAATACTTAACTGTATTTGATATTGCTAATGAAAAAATCAATCATACTAGTAATTCTACTGGAAAATTAAGTATACTTTTACTAAATGAAATTATTATTATTGGAAAAATCAATAAAAATATTATTGAAATAGCTAAGTTACTTAAAAATAATACATAACCTGAACGACTTAAATTGAAATAAACAGACAATATAATAAGTAATAACAATAATAAATATTCTATATTTTTATTAAAATATTGAATATAGTTATTTTTTAAAACAGTGTTAATCATATTAACATGAGTATATACTCCTGGCTCAATTCAATTCGGTGTATAAAATGTATCTTTAATTCATTTAGCAGATGTCCCTATTAATATAATTTTATCTTTAAAATCAAAAGGAATTGTTTTTTCTCACGATAATCCTTCATTATAAATATCTATAAATGAAAATTTTCTAAATTTTAAATGATTATTTTCTCAATTATCTATAAAATTTATAAGTATTTCATTTGTTCATTTTCTAGCAAATGGTATTTTTTTCTTTTCAGTAAGATAATAAAATTCTTTATCGAATTTATTATCAAAAATAGATATATTTCAGCTATAAATATATTTGTAATATTCTTTTAATATAGATATACTAAAATGATCAACTATATTTCATCCTAAATTTGCAAATGGAAAAATTGAATATACAACATGATTTTTTCTATTTAAAATAGGTGACAAAAATCATGTTGATAATAATGAATCATTATAAATTGATTTTTTAAATTCTCATTTTCTTCATTTTTTTGCACCAATATAAGATCAAATAATTACATTTCATGCGTCTTTAATAGAATTATTAAAAGTATTATCTGAACCAGTATTACTTTTCTCAGTAAATATCATATCGAAAGCAATTACAGCTGCTCATTGTTCACTTAAATAATCAACAATTGGGGCATAATCTTTTCTATCAAATGGAAATCTTCACAAAGTTCAATCTTCTAAAGTCTTATCATCTATCTCTATTACTACAATATCTTTACTTACATCAATTTTTTCTATTGAAATAAGTCTTTGAACTTTTTTATCGAAGTTATATAAAAAATCAAAATAATTAATAATCATAAGTAATATAAAAATACCTATAGCTAAAATTATTGATAATAAGTTTCTATTTTTTATTATATTTTTAAACACTTTTTAATTAATTATTAATAAAATTTGTATCTATTCAATTTAAAGAATCTTTAATCAAACTATCAGCGTTATTCATAATATTATTAATATCAATATTTTTGATTTCACTATAAGTGTTTATAAAATGTAGTTTAACATCTAAAAATTTATCTTTAATATTATTTGGTAATTTATAAAACTCTATTGTTTTATTTAATTTTAAAGATTCAATTAAGTCAGTATTATCTCATAAAATAGGTAATATTTCATCAATAGCTCAATAATTTTTTGAATCTATTAAATCCTTAAAATCGTAGAATGTATTTTGTAGTAATATAGTTTTATTTTCTTTTGATGATAATTTTATTAATGCATTTTTATATTCTATTTTTTTCTTAAACAAATCATTGTTATCAGATTTAATAAAATTTAATTTTTGATAATCTTTTAAGATTTTATTATATAATTTTTCTTTACTTAAATTATCTCAAATTGCTTTATCAATATTTAAATCATCCAAATCTATTAAATCATCTAAATTATTTTGAATTTGTTTTTCTAATCCAGCAAATAAATCTTTATCAATTTTATAATTCAGTGCCTCCCAAGTTTTATCTTTAAATCATTTTAAGAAAACTTCTAATGCTATGAAATCAAATGACTCGATATTAAATGGTTTTTTTTCGTTAATAGTAAATGTTTCGTTTGTTAATGTATTAGTTAAATTAACTTTATGATCTATTACATACAAATAATTGTTTTCTAAATTAATATCGAAAACTGTTCATCTAACTGCAGCTACTGAATCATGAAAAGTTTCGTTGAAATATGATCCTTTTCATAAAAATGATAATACTGTACTCCATGTTTTTCAATTTAAAAGTTCAAAAGATATATTAATTTTATCTAAATCACTAGAAAGATATAAATTATCGATTTTAACTGTAGTGTTTCATCAAAGTCTAGTAACACTTCAATCTCACCATTCGAGTACAGCTAATGCTTCTTTTCATATTGTTTTAACAGTATCTCATACATTTAATACTTCTTTTTTCTTTTTTATTAATTTAATATCATTTAATTCAGCTCATCATTCTATTAAAACAATAAAAGAGTCTCTATTAACATCTTTATAAAAAAATGAATTAAATATTCAAAATAATGTAACTCAAAATATTATCATAATAATAAAAATAATAAATTTATTTTTTATTAAAGCTTTTTTATTATTTTTTGTTCATGAAAGTTCAGCTTGTATTTTTTGCATTTTAAGTATTATAAATGAAATAAATTATGATTATATTATATATAAACATATTATTCAAATTTTACAAATATACAAAAAATATGAAAAAAC
The DNA here is from genome assembly GCA_027062145.1 of Candidatus Altimarinota bacterium. Lineage (GTDB taxonomy): Bacteria > Patescibacteriota > Gracilibacteria > BD1-5 > UBA6164 > UBA6164. The sequence continues at coordinate 3,359 of JAMOTX010000083.1, forward strand.
AGTATATATTCTTAATGATGATATCTATTATCTTATATATATTATATCTTATACTAAGTAAAACTTATTATGAATATAAAATAAATACACATATTGAGGCAATTACATCAATTAATAACATAATTAAAAATAAAATTTCTCAAGCTGAAGAAATTATAGAGTATAAAAGTTCTAAAGCTTATAAAAATAAAGTTTTAAAAGAGCAACAATCTTTTAAAAATAAATGAGAAACAGTTATATATCTTACTAGTCAAAGTAAATATGACAAATTTACACAAAAAAAAGAAGATAATCAAATCTTAAAAGATATACCTAGTGTACAAAATGAAAATATAACAGAAAATATGCAAATATATAACAAATGGTTATATTTAATATTCAAAAAAGATACTTACTAATGTAAGTATCTTTTTTATAAATCTGAAAAATCAGAAGGAAATTCATCTATATTATTTATATCTGAATTATAATTAGTATTATTTCAAAACATTTTATTTCAAATTTCTTCAATTTTTTCAAAAATTCTTTTTGGTTCAGCATATCTTTCAACGTCTAACCCTAATAGTCTTCATAAAATTGGAAAAACAAATATAGTTAATACAGTAACAACAATACCTATAACAGCAAATCTGATAGTATTTATAGCCGGTTTAATTTTATCATCTTTACCTCCTGACAAAATCAAAAGTAACCCTCACCATAATATAAATACAATTGAAAAAACTCAAGAAGCTAAAACAAAAAGTGATATACCTAATAGAATAAAATCACCAAAATCCATTGTTGGTCATAATATAGCTGCCCCTTCATTATATGCTTGTACTGTTTCAATAATCATAGTATTTGATATTAATTAATCTAAAACTTTTAAATTTAATCTTTTATCTATTTTCATTCAAAATAATCTTAATAAAGTTCTTATCGAATTTATTGTATTTCATCATTTTCAAATAATAATTCACATATCTTCTTTATTAACTTTTAAAGTTAATAATACTCATAATTCATCTTCTATTCTTTCTATATTAATATCTTCTTTATTTGAAACTAAATTTTCAACTAAAAATTGTAAAAAATCTACCTCTTTCATACGTAATTATATTAAAAAAATAATATCCTTCAACTTTAAAAAAATTGAAGGATTTATATTATATAGCAATGTTATTAACTTTCATTAATTTTTCAATTCTTGGAGAAAATTGAGCACCATTTCCAATATATTTTTTAACAGCGTCTAAATCTTTGATTTTGAATTCTTTAGAAATAGGATTATAAAAACCTAATACTTCTTTATAACCGTGTTTAGCTGCTGCAGTATGTTCAGTAAGAACTATTCTGAAAAATGGCATATTTCTTTTACCTGCTCTAGATAATCTTATTTTTAACATTTTCTAATATTTTATAAATTATAGTTTTTATGTAAACCCTAAGTTTAAAATCAAAAATTAAATTTTTAACTCTAACTGAAGGCTTAAAATTTTATTGTTTTTAAGTGGTGCCCGGACCGGGAATCGAACCCGGACTTCCGAAGAAACGAGATTTTAAGTCTCGCGTGTCTACCAATTCCACCATCCGGGCATAAGTAGTGACAAGTCGGAAGACTTGTCGCATATATTTTTATATAACTCA
>JAMOTX010000084.1 GCA_027062145.1 Candidatus Altimarinota bacterium
CAAACTAAGTTAGTTCTCATTAGATTGACTAGCTTTTCTTCATCTATGTATGGATTAGAAATTATATCCAAATAATCTAGTATTAAATTAACGTATTTTGAATTTAATATATTTGATTTTAGTTTTGATTCTGATTCTATTTTATTTTGATCTAAAAGTTCACTCCACTCTTTTACTTCTTTGTTTCATCTTACTATTATGGCTATTTCATTTATTTCTTCTCAAGAAGCTATTAATTCTTTTATCTTGTTTACTGTAAAAGTTTTTTCTTCTATATCACTACTTGCTCTAAATAGATTTACTTCTGTTTTAGAATCTCTTAAAGCTCAACTTGCTGTAAGTTTTTTGTTTATAGAAGTGATTTTATTTGATAATCTTTCGTTGTTATTTTCTATTAATTGTAATGATAGGTCTAGTATTTGTTGATTTGAACGATAATTATGCTCAAGAACTATGAATTTTGTATCACTGTATTTAGTGGAAAAATCTAGCATATTTTCAATATTTGCACCTTGAAAACGATAGATTGATTGGTCATCATCCCCTACTGTCATTATATTTGGAGTATCTTCTGATACTGATAAAATCATATCTATTATTTGATTTTGAGCATCATTTGTATCTTGATATTCATCAAGCATTATAAATTGAAATCTTTCTGCGTAGTGATGTTTTAATTCTTCATCATCTTTCATTTTTTCAAGTACGAAATTTATCATATCATTGAAATCATATAGAGAATTTTCTCTTAGGTATTTATTGTATTCATCAAAAAATATAGCTAATTCTTCTAATTTCAGAATATGCTTTGCTTGTTTTTCTTTTGTAGTTTCGTATTTTTTAAGAGTTGGTTTTATTCCAGCTAGTTCTTCTACATACTTTTCTTCTTGTTTTTTTGTAACTAATTTTAATCTAGCTATATTTACTCATTCTTGTTTTAAGTTTGAAATTTTCCCTTTTATATCCCTTAGGTAAAAATATTTATCATAATCAGTAGTAAGAGCTTCGATTCTCTTTTCTTTTATTAGTTTATCTGTAATAGATTTAATAGCTTCAAGTGCATCAACATCATCTATAGGAGTACCTGCTTTGTATTCTAAAAATTTTTCAGGAAATGTTTTTATAATATCTTGAGATAATGAATGAATAGTAGAAACATTTACTTTATATGCTTCGTTTCATAAAAACCTAACAAGTCTTTCTCTAATAGCTATAACTCAAGCATCGGTAAAAGTAGTAATAAGAATATTACTTGGTTCAACTGATCATTTAAGTATGATATTTGCAGTTCTAAGACCTATTATTTGTGTTTTACCTGTTCATGGTCATGCAACAACCATAATTGGTCAATAAATAGAATCTACAGCTTCTTTTTGCTGAGGATTTAATCTGTCGTATTCTGCTTCGAATTTAGAATTATCCATAAAAAAATAGAGTAAAAATTAATTTACTCTATTTTACGTTTATTTGAAAAATGTCAAAAGTTATATACCTATTATATACTATTAAATTCTAATGATAAATTTTTGTGATAATTTTTGATACCAATCTTCATTTTCTTTTATATATGTATTTGCTTCAGAAAAATCTTTTAAATATATTAATCAGCTAGTTAGTAATAACCAAACTCTAAAAGTATTTTTAGCTGTTTCTTTATCTTTAAGTAATTTTTCATAACACATAATTTTATAATCATCCATTTTATGTGTGTGTAATAAATTTTCTTGATTTTTGTATCTAGAATTAACTCATTTATTTTCTAATAATAAATCAACTATTTCTGTTATATTTTTTATCTCAACTTCAAAAGTTTCATTATTTAAAAGTTCTTCATCTGAAAATCATTCATACATATTTGAAGCTTTTTCTTCTCATAATCATTTATGAAGTAAGTCATATTGTACTTCAAATAAAAGTTTTTTAGTTTCATTATCTAATACTCTTCATATTCTTCATGGATTTTCATTATCGATAATATTTAATCAATATATACTATCTCATGTCCCAGTTCAGTAATATGATTTTACTCAAAATACTATATCTTTAGATTCTAATAATACTTTTGAATGACTTAATCTAGGATTTTTCATTTGTTCATAAAAATTTCATGGAACCTCCATTATTCTTGGATAAGAATGTATAGGATTTGCAGGATCATATATAAAAGTTTTATTATTTAGTTCTATTATAATATATGTATGTGCAGATCAGTAGACTTCCTGATTATCTAACACTTCAATATTTTCTAAAGACCATAATACTTCTCAAAAGAAGATTGATGATTTTATATTATTGTCTTGTAAAAATTTTTGTGCTAGCATTGAATACTCTACACATGCTTGATTACCATTTTTAAATAATTCACTTAATAATGGTGTTTTATTTTTAGAGTAAATGTCATCTCTTGATACTGGATTATCTTCTTGAACGGGAAAATTTTTATTTATAAGGCCATTGAAAATACCTAATTTATTGTAAAGTTCAGTGTTAAATTTTGATGATTTTATTGATGATACTTCTTTATCACTTAATTTTATATTACTTTTAGTTATATATTCATCTAATTCTTCAAAAAATGAATCAAATGTATCATAATCTGCAATAGCAAAAGAATGAGATCAAGATATTATTTTATCTCAATTTTTTATTTCAGAACTATTTCTAGCTCATGCTGGATATTTTTCTGTATATAGTGGTCAAATCATACTATGTAATTAATAATTATAATATGTTAGTTTATTTTCTAATTAACTTAATCTTATTCACATACCCATTGGAGATGGTATAATTTCCATTAACTTTAAACTTCTATTTGTTATAAATTCTTCATATCCATCTTGTTAGTTCTCTTTTCATTTTTCTTTTATGAAATTTATTACAGCTTTTTCTTTCTCATCTAAATTTCCTGATTTAATCTGCTGTCTAGTTATTTTTATTATACTTTGATTTTCTTCTGTTTCTTCTTTTACTTTTGTCATCATTGATATAAGATCAGCAAATTTAGGCATATCTAATTATTCAACAGAAAATCAATTTCAAGTATTAATTAATGGTAAATTCATCAATTTTAGTAGTTCTAATCAGGTATGCTTCCCCTAGGTTATGCATATTAAGAATTTCCATATATTTATGTTTTTTTATATATTTAATACATAAATATATATATAATTAATATTAAATGTCAAGGTTTATCTTTAAAAAGTAGAGATAAAAAAAAGAATAGTAATTAAACTTATTTATTTTATAAAAGTCAAAAAGCAAAGAAATTAATCTTTGCTTTTGATTTTATATGTATATTTATATTAAAAAACTGAATTTAGTAGTTTAAATAAATATATCTTTGTCTTCTTTTTGTTTTTTTACAGATTAATCTGTTTCCGATATAACCACAATTTTTATATGCAACTATTTTTTCAACTTTTTCATATTCATAACTTGTAAATTTTTGTCGAACAGTTTCTGTTCTATAGCAAGTTTGACTATTACCAGTTCTTATTTGATTTGCAATATATCCACCACCAATTCCACCACCAATTTTAGCAGCAATACGACCATTACCACCACCAATTTGATTACCAACAACTACACCAAGAACAGTACCAACTATTGTATCTAACCCAATATCATTTCTATTTACAGTTGTTCTTCCACAGTCATACGGAACACTTCTTTCTACATCTTCATAGTACGTGTAAGGTACCCTTTTTGATATAGTTTTATAAATAGGTCTAGAATCAGTTACTTTTACAGATATGGATTCTGCAAGTAGGCTAGATATCGATAAGCTTATTGTTAGTAATAATATAAGTATCTTTTTCATAATAAACTCCTTATTTTGATTTGTTTTTATGTAAAGATAAAAAAAGTTTACATAAAAAAAAACTCTTGTCAAGAGATTTTTTAATTAATTTTAATATCATAAGCTAATCTATACTCAAAGTTTCAATTATCTAATTTCCAATAGAATAGGTAACATCAATCTAATTCATAATTTAATTGATCAATGATTCAATTAATATTTTCATTATTGACTGAATAATATTTTATATTTGAAATATTTTTTTTGACTCAGTTTTTAATAAAACTCCAATTATTAACATTATATATTCAGATAATTTTAGAAATATCTAATAAGTCTAAATCTTTACTTATGATAATATTATTAGCTTGTTTGAATAAAAAAGGTTTCAAAAGATTGTATCAGCTATTTTTATACTTTGACAGTAAAGAAGCTATTCTTTTATTTATAAAAGTTTTTCTGTATTCTAAAGATTTACTTTTGAGGAAACTAGGTATTTTTTCAAATGTATATCTGTTGGTATAAAATAAGTCATATGGTAAATTATAATATTTATATTCCTTGAATTTTTTTGTTTTTGTCTGCCCAATTGGGTCATCAAAAGTAGGGTCAAAATAAAAATTTCAAATACTTATCCATGCGTGTCATATATCTGGAAAATCTGGTGCATCCAACACATATCATCTTATAGCTCTTACATCATCTATTCAAGAAAAATTTAACATATATAGATATAATTTAACATATCACTCACAAACTCAGTCTCAAGTTGCAAAAGTATGTATTCACGAAAAAAAGTTAGCTTGATCAAAAGTGAAGTCTTCTTTGTATTTAACATGCTCTATTACATATTCGTAAAGAATTTTTATTTTATCCTCTTTGTTTTTTCAGGTAGTTATGTTTTTTACTATTTTTTTAAGAGACTTGAAGACTTCATCAGTTTCATAGTTTAATTTTTTCTTATCATCTCTTAATTCAAGTAAAAAATTATATTTTCATGAAATTCACTTTATTATATCATCAGTTATTAATTTTCTAATTTTAAATTTATTAATAAATCATACTTTTCAATCATCTCTAATAAATACAATACTATTACTTGAGTATATATTATTATTATTTAATGTAGAAATATTTAATTTTGAATTAGTTTCATCAAAATAAAGATGATTATTAAAGATATAA
>JAMOTX010000085.1 GCA_027062145.1 Candidatus Altimarinota bacterium
TGTAATTGCTATTTGATTATCTTATGGTTTTATAGAACCTTTAGAATCTACTTGATTAATGTTAACATATAGTTCAATATATAGACTAATTGATGTTTTGAAACAATGAAATTATTCAGACCAAGATATTAAAAGGTATAATATAGATATGAAATCTTGAATATTAAATGTTAAGGATTTTATAGTTTTTCATTATTTGTTATCTTCTAAACAATGAAAGTTTTGGGATGATTCTAGAAATGTGAAATTATCAGATTATTTAAAATTGATATGGAATTGAGAAAAATTAGATTTTACTAAAGTTACTTTTTCTACATTCAATCATAAGAAGTTAGATTACTTTTCCCCTATATCTTATTTGTATATATTAGTAGGGATGAAATGAAAATTATTATTGGATTGAAATATGTATTATGATAAAGATTTTCTAAAAAAGAGATTGAAAAGTATAAAAAAAATTAGAAAATTAATGTCAGATGTGGTAGATTATGATAATTATTTAAATAGCCTATATAAAAATGTCTAAAATAATAGATTATCTTGTTCCAATAAATTCTGTTTGTAATCAAAAGTGTATTTTTTGTTCTGCTGAGTATAGAATGAAATTAGATTCTGAGATACCTTTAAAAATTATTTTTAAGCAAATTTTAGAAAAAGATAATTATATTCAGATTTCATGAGGTGAACCTTTACTTGACTCAAGATTGGAAAAAATCTTATTCTTTATAAGAAAAGCTAAACCAGATGCTTTTATAGAATTACAAACTAATGCTGTTTTTTTAAAAGATAAATTAGATATGTTGCAAAAATATAATATTAATTTATACAATGTAAATTATCCATCTCATATTGAAGAGATTAATGATAGAGTTGTATGAGTTAAAAATACATTAAAATCTAGAGAAGAGGCAATGAAGGAAGTTATTAGAAGGTGATTGAATTTAAGGATAAATATTATCATTAATAAGTTAAATTATCAGATTTTACCTGAAATGATGGATTATATAAAAGAAAATTTTGATTGATTTGAAAGAATTCAATTAAGTTTTGTAAAAGTTATGTGAGGTGCCGATAAAAATTGAAGAAATGTGGTTCCTTCTTATGAAGAAGCTAGCAAATTTATTATTTGAGCACTTAAAAAAGCTAGTGAGTATAGATTTAAAGTAGATATAGATCACATACCTTTATGCTTTTTATGAAATTACTATAAGTTTCATGTAGATTATAAGAAATTAAAATCAGGTCAAGTAGGTGTATATATGAAAGAAAAAACTTATATAAAAAAGTGTGATAATTGTAATCTTAAACAATTTTGTAGCTGATATAGAAAAGATTATTTAACTTTATATAATAATTAATTTAATATGATATATTTTTCTGGAATAATTGTTTGAAAATGAAAAATATTAACTAATAGCTTAAATATTAACTTGTTTAAATTATCAAAAATAGAAGATAATGAAGTAATGTTTTTTTACTGACAAACTAATAAGCAAATTGATTGAAAATATATTCATGATTTAATAACTCAAAATATGGAAGTTGTATGATTTGATATAAGTTTAAGTAAATATGATTCAAATATATGGATAAATTATAATCTTATTAATGAATTACAAGCAAAAAAAAGGCTTGTCAAATATTATTTGATAAATATAGAATCTATGCATTGGATTAATGATATTAATTTAGTTTATTCTTTAATAAAAGAAAAAAATGTTTTATGTATAAGGCCTTGAGAAATAAGTAGGTTCTTATGAAATAAAGAAAATTTAAAAATAGATTGTATAAGTCTTTAAATTAAAAAATTAAAAAAATGGATTTAAAGCAGATTAAGGTTTTGTTTGATGAAGAAAAATATAATCTTTTGGTTCAAGAATTAAATCCCTATAATAAAACAAGTCATTTATCTTATGAAATTTTATATTTTTTAAAGTCTTGGTTGGTTTTAAATAATTTTACTATTAATAAAAATATATGAGAAGTTAAAAAATTATTTTTATATTATTGGTATTTAGAAAAAAAAATAATATTTGAGGGAGCTAGTTTTTCTTTCAAAAATAGTGTCAAAATTAGTTTGTTTGACTATGAAAATGATATAAAAAAATTGTCTAGTAATTCTATTAATGATTATATTACTTTTTTTAATTTATTTGAAAAATGAAATGATACTATATTAAATCCATCTATAACTTCTTCTCATAAATTTGCTAAAATGTATTATAAAGTAAGAAATTTTGAAGATTTTTTTTATTATTTGCTATATAGATATTCACAATTATATGCTTTTAAATGATTACATTTTGCGTTTTTTAAATGGTTAACAAATCAAATTGCAAATGACTACTTTTAAAGAAAAATTTAAGAAAAAAATAGAATTGCTTTCTTGAACCTCTGATGAAAAACAACAAAATGCTAATTCATGCTATGAAATAATGATTCACAAATTATGTAATGAAAAGTGTTTATTTTGTTCACAAGATCATGAAAGAAGATCGTCAGCAATTAGACCATCTGATGCAGATATTTTTCATAGAATTTTATTATGAAAAAAACAATGATATTGAATGTTGTGATTTACATGAGGAGAGCCCTTAATTCATCCTAATATATTAAAGTATGTAAAATTTGCCTCTAAAATATGATTTAATTTGATTAGAGTACAAACAAATGGTGTTATGCTATGATACCCATGATTTGCTAAGAAATGTATTGATGCGGGTGTAACATATTTTAAAATATCAGTTCACCATTATAAATCAGAAATTCATGATTATTTAGTATGATTACCATGAGCTTTAAATAATGTCCTAAAATGAATTGAAGAAATTCAAAAATACTGATGAAGAATATGAATAAATATAGTTCTTACTAAACAAAATTATAAGGATCTAGTAGATTTTTTTAATTTTTTTTTTAATAAATGAATTACAGATTATGTTATGATTTTTCCTTTATATGAATGAAGTATGTATGAGCAGGCAGATATAGTTGGCTTGAAATATTCTGATGCTATTCCTGAAATAATCAAGGTTTTGAAAATATTTGATAAGGCTTGACTTAAAAGGCCGTTGGTATTAAATATTCCTTTATGTATGATGCCTTGATATGAAACTGCTATAATTCAAACTTTTAACTGAACAGCTGTTTTAAATTTAGATTGAACGAAATCAAATATAGATGAAAATAAAGATGTTTGAAAAAAAAGAATAAAACATTGTTCTACTTGTAAGTATAATAAAATTTGTTTTGGTATAGATAAAACTTATTGTAAGTTATTTTGATTAGATGAATTTGAATGTTTACCTACTCAAACTGAATTAAATTATATTTATAATAAATTTAATGATTTTACTTTAAAAAAATCTTTTTTTACAGAAGATGAGAAATGTATTTTAGAACTATTTAAGAAAAAAAATCCACTTACAGTAAATGATATTATAACGTTAAAAGATGATATTCAAATTTGTAAAGATTGTGATAGTTTAAATAAAATTATTTCTACTATGGAAATTCTTGTTAAAAAATGACTAGTTAATAAACAACTAGTAAATTGAAAGATTATTTTTATAAAAAATTAATTTTTTATAATTTAATGCTATAATTTATGAACAAAGATACTTTTAGGTCTTTCTTTCCTATTTTATCAAAAGAAATAGAAGGGAAAAAATTGATTTATTTTGATTCTGCTTGTACATATTTGAAGAATAAAGTTTCTTTCAAATGAGAAAAAGATTATTATATGAATTTTTCGTGTTGTTCATGAGATAGAGAACCTACTTATTTATGAAGTTTATTATATGAAAAAATAACAAATACTAGAAATAAGACATTAGATTTTATCTGAGCTTCAAAAGATGATATTATAATATTTACTTCTTCAGCAACAGATTCTATAAATAGATTAATATTTTCTTTAGATGAAGCTAAAATAAAAACTCTTGTAGTTTCAGACTTAGAGCATAACTCAAATTATTTGCCTCAGAAAGAATTATCAAAATTAAAAAATATAAAGTTTAAAATGTTTTCTTATAAAGATATAATAAACTTGGATGTATTGGAGAAAAAATTAAAAAATTTAAAATGAGATTTTTTACTATCTTTTACTCATTCATCTAATGTGATATGATGAAATTTTGATATAAGAAAAATATCAGATGTAGTACATAAATATGGAGGTTATTTATTAGTAGATGATACACAATATATTACCTATCGTAAAGAAAATGCTGTTATGAATGAAATAGATTTTCTTGTATTTTCTTCTCATAAGTTATGAGGTCCTACAGGTCTTTGAATTTTGTATATAAATAATAAGGTAAAAGAACTTGTAAAATATTCTAGTAAAGTTTGATGATGAACTATTCAAAAAATTAAAGATGATTGAATTGTTATGTATAAACCTCTACCGGATTTTCTTGAATGATGAGTACAAAATTTTATGTGAATTTTATGATTTAATGAGGTATTACGTTTTTTAATAAAAACAAATATGAGTAATATAACAAATCATGTATTGTCTCTTACAAAATATTTTTTAAATAAGTTTTACTGTTTAAATTTGTGAAAATATTTAAGGGTTGTATCTTATGAAGAATCTTCATTAGTTACTTTACAATGAAACAATTGATTTAATGTAATAGATTTTTTACAGTACTGTAATTATTTTATTCCTAACTATTTTGTTGCATTTAGAACATGAACTTTTTGTTCTGATGTATTTATTAACAAATACTTAAATTGAGATAAGAATCTTATGAGGATAAGTTTTTGAATTTATAATACTAGGGGGGAAATTGATATATTTTTTAATATTTTACTGGATTATATAAAAAAGATATGAAAAATCTAATAACATCTATTAAATTTATACAAGATTTACAAAAAATAACTTTACAACAATTTTTGGTTTTTTATAGTGTTTATTTATGAGTAAAAAAAACTATAGATATACGAATTCC
>JAMOTX010000086.1 GCA_027062145.1 Candidatus Altimarinota bacterium
AAAAAAAGGTAATAATGCAGTAGTATCACCATTCGTTGAAAATAAAGATAATATTAAACTAAATAAAGATTGAATTAGTTTAGCTTCAACTAATTGAACATTAAATACAGATTTAGACTTAAAAAAAGATTGAGTATGATTAAGTATTGAAGAGAAATGAAAATATAGACTATGATTATGATTGAAATTAGAATGAAGTGATTCACAAAATAGTGATGCTATGCTTTCTGCTAGTTTTGCCATGCTTTATGCGGGAAATAAACTTTGAACTTATATATGAATTGAAAAAGGTACAAATTTAGAACAATATATTATCTCTGAATGATTTAGAATAGATAATCATAAGATAAAATTAAGTTGAGTATTATTAAAAAAAATAATGAACTTTAATTTTAATCAATTTTGAGATAAAGAAATTGAATTAAATCAGTCAACTATAGGATTAGATTATACTTATTTTACAAAAAATAATGACATAATTAAAGAAATCGTTACTTCAATTATATATTATGATGTAGATGGTAAAGATTTATGAGTTATTTGAAATATTATTATTGATAACAATAATGAATACGATTGGACTGAAGTGAGTTGATGAATTGCTTGAGGTAGTAAATTACTAGCTGATTTTAAAATTGCACTAGAATTAAAAAAAGATATAAGATTAGATATAAGTGCCTGAGTTAACAGAGTTAAAACTGATACTTTGTATGATCAATTATCAAAAACTGAAACATGATTTGATTATTGAGCTGAACTACAATATAGAGTAAATGATAGTAATAAAATATGAATCAATCATAGATGAGCAACAAATTGATTAACAGAATCATCAATTAAATATGATTATGATCACTGAAATGGTTTGTCAGCATTTTTAGAATGAAAACATTTGGATCATAAAAATGATATTAAGGCTGAAAATAAAATTGTGTTTTGATTAAAGTATACATGGGGATGAGTTAAAAAAATGAAAACAAGAGTTAGTCGCTTATTTTGAAACAAAAATAATAACTTAACTTTAGACGACTTGACTCCATCTAAATTAATAACAACAAAAGATATACAAGTAATGAATAAAGTTATTTGGGAAAATCATATTGTTTACGTTAACAAGAATTCATTGTGAACAAATTGATATATAGAAAAAAATAGTGATGATACATTAAAAAGTGTAAACCTAGATACTTGAGTTACAAACTTAGATAGTATAGAAGATATTAGTGATGTAAAATATTTACCATACTTATCAATTGTTTCAAATCAATTTGTTAGAGTTGAAAATTTTAAATCATTAAATAGTTTACTATGAATGGAATGATTAGCTTCTTGAGAGACAAAAGTTCTTAAATTAAAAATTAAAGATAATTCTTGAACTTATTCAGCTTTTGAATTAACATTAACTAAGTGATCAGTAGAATTTAGAATTGTTCCAATTTCAAAAAATTGATTAACTAGTTCAGAAGTAGATAAATATATTAATGGAACAAAAGGAATAAATGAACTTAATACAGAAGGTATTATCTCATGAACACCTACAATTACTGTAAATGAATGAGTAGCATATAGTTTCACTCCAACATTTACAGACGCAGATGGAGATATTCCAACTTATAGTATTCAAAATAAACCATCGTGGGCAATATTCAATACTACTACATGAAAATTATCTGGTACTCCAGATTTTGATTCAGCTTGAATTTTTAATAATATTATAATAACTGCAACTGCAAATTGAGATGTGTTAAATTTACCAACTTTTAGTATTACAGTTAATGATATAGATAGAATATGAGTATTATCGTGAACACCTGCAACTAGTGTAAATGAGTGATTAGTATATAGTTTTACTCCGACGTTCACAGATGCAGATGGAGATATTCCAACTTATAGTATTCAAAATAAACCATCATGGGCAACATTTAATACTGCTACATGAGAATTAACTGGTACACCAGACTATAATTCAGCATGAAATTATAATAACGTAATCATTACAGCAACCTCTAATTGAAGTGCTGTAAATTTATTACCATTTAGTATTAATGTTAATAATGTAGATAGAATATGAATAATATCTTGAACACCTACAACTACAGTAGATGAATGATCGGTATATAGTTTTACTCCGACGTTCACAGATGCAGATGGAGATATTCCAACTTATAGTATTCAAAATAAACCATCATGGGCAACATTTAATACTGCTACATGAGAATTAACTGGTACTCCAGATTATAATTCAGCATGAAGTTACAATAATGTAATCATTACTGCAACTTCTAATTGAAGTGCTGTAAATTTATCATCGTTTAACATAACTGTTAATGATATAGACTTACCAAATATTTCAAGTATAGTATTCTCAGGTATTACACCTAATAAAAAGAATCAAGAATATTTAGGATTAGTATTAGAAGTAAATACAGATGCTAAATCAATTGAAAACTTAACTGCTACAGCTTGAGCCATTACTAATATTAATTTAATAGATTCAACTCACGTAAGTTTTGATTGGGCTTGAGCAAGTATAAATAGTATATTTTTTAATCTAACAGCTACAGCTAATGATAATGATCAATCTACTGTTTCAGTTAGACAAATTTTAACTAATTAAAAAGAATTCATTTTAAATGAATTCTTTTTTTTTATAAAAAAAAGAACTAAAATATTATATTTTAGTTCTTTTTATGTAATTATGCTTCTTTTTTTTCTTCAGCAAAATCAACTTTGATATTTCTACCATCTAATTCAGCACCATCCATAGCGTCTTTAGCAGCAACTGCTTCTTCAACGTTTGTAAATTCAACGAATCCAAAACCTTTTGATCTACCAGTTTCTCTATCTTTGATAACTTTAACGAAAGTAACTTCTCCGTATTCTTTGAAAGCATCTTTAACTTCTTGCCAATCTAAATCCCATGATAAACCACCAATGAATAATTTATTAGTTTCCATAATATAAAACTTATAATATATAAAATATTGAGAACAGAACAGTTTAATTTTATACTTAGTATTATCACTAAATTAGCACTAGCACAAAGGTAAAAATGAAAAATTATTTGTTTCTCAATCTTATTATAACTATTTAAATTAAAATGCAAGTTTTAGTTAAAATACTCAGTTAATTCAGGAACAATTTGTTTTTTTCTAGATAATCTTCTTTTAAGATTAGCTAAGTTATTTTTGACTTTTACATTAAATACATTTTCTATTACCTCACTATCTTTTCAATCTAAAACAAAAGAAGTATTATTTTCTCATATTATATCTACAACTGATAAAAGAATAAATCATAAATTAGATTCTTCTTTTATTTCACTCATAGCCCTTAATAGTTCATCTTTTCTTCATAAAGAATATCATGGATTAGTAGTTTCTAATGTACCTATTCAAACCTTAATTCAATTAACTTCAAATTCCTTATAGTCATATTTTACAATATCTTTAGCTAACATATCTCAAAGGTCTGATTTAGCATTAAACATAGGTATTGCAAATTTTTCGAAATTAGTTACTCAAGTTATTGATTTTAATTCTTCTGCGATAATTATATCTTCTTTTGTTGTAGTAGCTGATTTAAATAACAGACTATCAGATAATATTCATGCTAAAATCATCTTAGCTATATCTTTTGTTAACTTTATGTTATTTTCTTTATACATTTTATATAATATAGAACAAGTAGAACATAATTGTTCCATTCTTATATTTAAAGGAGTATTAGTGTTAAGATTAACTTTATGATGATCTACAACCCATTCTATTTTTAATTCATCAATATTATCGAGTGTTTGAAATTTTTCATTATGATCAATTAATCAAACTTTGGTTCAAGAAGGGAAGTTTGTTTTTACTGCTGGTTTTTCTATATTTAATGTATTTAATAAATACTCAGTTTCTTTATTTAATTCTCATTGTATAAACGGAGTTGCATTATATAGTCATTTTTTATTTAAAAAATCTGAAAATATAATAGCTCAAAGTGTTGCATCTGTGTCAGGTATTTTATGTCATACTATTTTTATATCTATCATTTTATTGTATTAGTTTTAATTAAAATATATTATATTTTTATATTTTAAAAGTAAAGAAATTATCTATTTCTATCTCTTTTTTTGAATTTACCACTAAATTTATCTTTTAATTTTTTAAATTTTCTTTCTCATATTTTATCTTCTAAAACAATATTTAACTCTGCTTCTTCATCAAAAATATTTATATCCATATCTATTTTATGTTCTAGTTTGAACTTGTAATCTTCGTAATTTCAATAACTAATACTTAGTTCTCAGTTATTTATAAACCAAATATTAGTAGCTAATTTATTTACGAAATATCTATCGTGAGATATAAATAATATAGATCATTTAAAGGCTTTCAATTCTTCTTCTAAAGCTTCTCTAGTGTCATAATCTAGATGATTTGTAGGTTCATCTAATATTAATAGATTACATTCCTTTTGTCATAATATTGCAAACAACAATTTAGAAATTTGTCATCCACTTAATTCTGAAACTTTTTTATCTAAAACGGTTTTATCAAACAAATAACGACTTAGTATAGATATTAACTGTTGATCAGGAAATCAAAATCAATGATTAGAAAAATTTTCTCTAACAGTTTTATCTTTATTTAATTCTTCATGCATTTGAGAATAGTATCATATTTTTATAGCCTTTCATCTTGTAAATAATCAATCAAGAACATCTATTTCATTCATAATTGTTTTTAGGAATGTCGATTTTCATGTTCAATTTTCTCAAACTATTCAAATTATCTGCTTTTTATACAAGTGTTGTTCTGATATAAAAAATAATGGCTCTTTTCTTCATATAAAAACCTCTTTAAAATACAAAACTTTTTCTGGAAGATCTCATGAAAAATTAAATATAAAATTAGGTTTTTGAGA
>JAMOTX010000087.1 GCA_027062145.1 Candidatus Altimarinota bacterium
AAAAAATTACAAACATTATTAACTGAGGTTAAACTATATAACTGAAAAATTGATTGAGATTTTGAAAAAATAAAAACAATATTAATTAATTTTCAAGTCAAAAATTGAATTATCTATTCTAGGAATTCAGAACATGCTTGATATTTTTGAAATAAAACATATGCAGCACTTAGGAAAGAATTTTGATGAGATATATTTAAAAATAGAATGAATGAATTAGATGAAGATGTTGTATTATCAAAAAAAGTAAGACTTAGTTTAGATAAAGTAAGTAATAAAATAAGTCATTTGATTCAAAAAAAATACTGAAACAATAAGTTATTAGCTATTAAATATAGAAAAAAAATAAGATATAGTATTTCATTGTATGCTAAAAAAACTAATAATAATCTTCAAAAAAGAAAATTAAAATATTTAAAATCTATCTTATAAATATTAAAATAAAGAAGTCAATATATATATTTAGGACTTCTTTTTTTTATGTGTTATTATTTAAGTAATAGATTTTTATAAAAATTAAATGAAAAAAATTACTGCGTTATTATTAGTTTTAGTTTTAAATTCATCATTATTATTAGTTGACACAAATGCTAATGACAATGATACATTTTTTGTTGTAACTGCATATTATTCACCATTACCAAATCAAGAGCATTATTCATATAGTGTATATACTAAAAGAGAAAGAACTTTTCAAGAGGAAAAAAGACTTCAATGACAATGAATTAGATGAGCATCATGAAAAAAAGTTTTTTCTTGAATGTTAGCAGCACCTGTAAATTATAAATTTTGAACAAAAATTCATTTAGAATGATTAGGTGTTTGAGAAGTGGCAGATAGATGAGGTGCTATTGTTAATAAATGAGTTAGATGACATAGTTATGATAGAGTAGACGTATGGATGTGATATTGAGACGAGTGACTTAAAAGAGCTACATTTTGGTGAAAAAGAACCGTAAAAGGGAAGTTTCTTTCTAGCAATGAAGTTGTAACTTTAAATTATTCTAAAATACCGTCACCTAATTGGGTAATTAAATCAAAAGCGTTTAAAAAAATAATTTTGAATATATTTAACAGAAAATTATTTAAAAAAGAAGAGTTTTCAGAACTGCAAAAAACACTTAAAGAATTAAGTTATTACAATTGAATTATTGATTGAAAATATGAATCTGTTAGATTAGCAGTATATAATTTTCAACTAAATAAAAAGATAGTTAGTTCAAAATCGTCTCCTTGAGCTGGTCAATACTGACCAATAACAAGAAAAGCATTAAAAACAGAATTTGATAATTATTTAAGAAAAAAAGAATCAATTAAAGCTGACATAAAAAAAATAGAGTTAGCAAAAATTAATATTAAAAATACAGCATCTAAAAAATTAAATGAAATATGAAAACCTGTTTTTTGAGATATCTCTCCATCTGTTAGAGAATTACAAATAACATTAAAAAAACTTTGATATTTTAAATTAAAAGATACAGCAATTTTTTGAAATATAACTAAAAATTCAATTATAGAATATCAACTTGATAAATGAATTATAAAAACAAAAAATGATGTATGAGCATGATATTTTTGACCTAAAACAAGAAAGTCAATACATAATGATTTATATAATCACAACTTAAGTGAATTAGTAAAAAAAGAAAATAAAATTATTAAAATATAATAATTTTATTTTCTTTTTTCATTTTCATTTCTTTTATTTCTTTTATTGTTTTATTATTTTTTCAATTTATAAATCTAATTACCTCAATAATATTTGATTCAGTTAATCATATTGTTGATTTTCAGTTTGAAATATAAAAAATATGTCTAATTACTTCTTTTTGTATTAATGAGCTTAGTTCAGTAAAGTCTTTTATATAAAAGTATCAATTAATAGAGAGTGTATTTATTTTATATTTACAACTATTAAATATTAAAATTCATTGTTCATCTAAAAATTTATTTACCTCTAAATCTATAAATATTTTTACTTCTTCTAAATAACGACTTAAGTTATTTATATTCGATTTATAATTAGAGTTAATCTTTTCAAATTGAGGAATAATATCATGTCTTAATTTATTTCTTGATAATTTGGTGTCATAATTTGAATTATCAGTTTTATATTCTAATCAATTTTCATTTAAATAATTTAGAATATTATTTTTTTCTAGTTCTATTAATGGTCTTAGAATAGATCACGATTTTTCTTTCATATTAATCAATCATGTTAGTTTTGTTCATCTAACTAGATTAAAAAAGAAAGTTTCTATTTTATCATCCAAATGATGTCCTGTTATTATTGTATTTGCATCATAAATATTTAATATTGCATTTAAAAATGCATACCTTTTATCTCTAGCAACTTCTTCTAATCACTTATTTGGATAAAATTTATCTCTTATGTTTTTTATTTCACAATCAGCGATTTCAACTTTAAATCAAAGTTTTTTTCATAAATCTTCAATCCATTTTTCTTCATCATCTGCTTCCTTTCTGAGTTTATGATTAAAATAACAAACAACTAAGTTTTTTTTGTATTTTGTTTCTAAAATTTTATATAATAAAAACATACTATCTGGTCATGTTGAACATGCTAATATAATTTTTTCATCTTCATTATAATGTTTATCTAATATTTCTTCTATATTTATCATATATTTGTTTTTATTGATGTTTATGTTAAACTATTGATGTTATATTATATAACTACACTTTTAAATCAAGTGTTATATATAGTTATTTTAAAACATTAATTTAAATTATGAAAAAAATATTGTCTTTATTGATTTCTTTTTACTTCTTCTTTTCTTGATTAAATGTTTTCGCTTATGATATTGAAGAATGAGCATCGAATGTAGAATCTGTAATTAATCAGTTAGAGTGATCGGATTACACATTTAAATATAATGCAGGATCAAGTGCTAAAGCTAGTTATCATGTTTTCTTTAAATGAAATATGATTTGATATATATATGCTACAGAGGATTGAATTACATTGTGAGAATGATGGGATACAAAGTGAGAATTAGGTATTTTTTATAATCAACAAAATTTAACTTTAGATCAAATTATTGCTAGATTTTATACTGATAAAAGTGATCTTTGAGATAGTATTAATTGAATGGATTATAATATTTATGAATGTAAATGAGAAAGTTCAGAATTTTTTGAATGTTTGAGTGATTACACTGATAAATGAAAAAATTCTAAGTGAAAAATTTATCTTTTTGATGGGAAAGTAATTAAAGATATAAATATATCAAATTGAGATAAGATAAAATATGAAAGTGAGGATAATCAATGAATTAAAGAAACTTGTTATATAGAAAATTTTGATAAATGATTATTTGTATCAATGCTTTGAAGATGGTGAGAATGAGCATTTAGTGTAAAAGATTTAGATTATGCCGAATGTACGAAAGAATCAGTAAATAATTCAAATAATGATTTATATAACCAAAATAATGCCACTGAATGAAGTAATTTAAATATAACTAATGATCTTATTAATTTAGATGATATAGTTTGATTAGGTTGAAATAATAATATTGTATCTTGAACTGTATTAAGTAATTGATGATTGAATTGAATTATACCTTGATTGTGAGATTTAGGTCTGTGAAATTTAGATTTATCATGATGAAATAATTTTGAAAATTTAAATAATACTAATACTCAAAATCTATTAAATACTTGAATTGATTTAATTAATTGAACAAAAATAAATAATACTAATACTCAAAATATATTAAATACTTGAATTGATTTAATTAATTGAACAAAAATAAATAATGTAACTAATTTATGAAATAAAATAAATTATCAAGATGGATTAGATATTATTGAAGATACTAATTCAAAATTAAAAATAGTAGATAATAAACTTAAAGATAATTCATTAAGATGAAGAATGTTATTTTATAGAAAATTATGGAATAATGTACTAAGTGAACTTGAAAAATGAAAAAAAGGTAAAGAATGACTTAGAATCAAATATTTACATAAAAAAATTGAAGAAAAATACAAAAAACTATTTAAAGAATATGTATTAACTGAATGAAAAAATAAAAATAATAAAAAATTAATTCAAAAAATTAATACAAATACTATAGGGTTTGATAACAATGTAATAATTGGTAATAATAATTGAAAAAATACTTTATCAAAAAATATTTATAATAATTTTAAACTAATTTTTTGATTATTAGGTGATAAATATACTAAGAATAATTTTACTCTTACTGAATTAAATAGAATGAATAGTCTATTTAATAGGGTTGATAAAAAATGAAATTTTTTAAATATAAATGACTATTTAAAAAACAATTCTGACATATTAAAGGATGAGTACAATATTGAATTACTGCAAAAGCTTTTAATAATAATGTGTAAAAAATAAAAAACTGATTTAATCAGTTTTTTATTTTATCAAAAAATACTTCATAATGTTACGAATAAAAACACAAAAAATACTATCAATAATTCTTTTTTAGAGGGAATGTTTTTTAAGAATAAATATGAAAATATTAAACTAGCTATTAAATACAACATTCATATTAATACAGCTTGAACTAGTCATAATTCTTTTATTAAAAATAATGTAATAAAACTAACTAATAACCGTGTAAAATTTTCTAATAATATGTATTTAGTCAGCTGTTTATCTATTTTTTCATATTGCTTTAATTCTTTAGTTAATAATATTATTATTAATAATATAAAAAAACTAACTACTATATTATAATATAATATAGAATACTCGCTAATCTGTACTAATAATAGTCAGTATATTATATATTTAATTGATCAAAGTAGAGCACCTGTTGTTACAGCTAAACAATATTTATTGAATCTAAATTTTTTAAAATCTAGTCATCAAACAACTAATGTAAATCAAGCTAATAATGCAAATA
>JAMOTX010000088.1 GCA_027062145.1 Candidatus Altimarinota bacterium
AACACTTAATGCAGAATTAATAATAACTAAAAACAATCCAATAAGTATAACTATACCAAAACTATGTAATAAATCATGTTCAAAATATGAAACAACGATAAAAACAAATATCCCTAAAAAAAACTGCCACTCTTTAATTAATTTAGTCATATTGACTCCTTATTTTTTTGAATCATCTAATTTGAATGATTCAATATTTTGCTCAAATGGATTTTGAAGATATTTAGCTTCAATAATCATTGAACAACCATAGTCTTCAAGAATTTCTTTAATCTTTAAAATTACATCTTCTTTAGTAGCCCTTTGAAACTCCCAGTCATCTTTTTTAGTAAAAGCATAAACATTTACTTTATTACCATGCTGGACATCGACTAAATGAACAAATAAAGTATCTGAAAACCCAAATTCTCTCTTTCTAACAGAATTCATTCTTTTATCTTCAGTAAGCTTTGTATCAGATGAAATACCTTCATGATTTTCCATCATTTTACGTATTTCATTTAATATAGAACTAATTTTTTTAGAATGAAGATTTATAGGTAAATAAAAATCAAATTTTATTCGTCTAACAACTCTTTTATCATAATTTATAACTGAATCTTTTATTAATTCTGAATTCGATACTAATATCATTGATTGATTAAAAGCACGTATTTTTGTATAAAAAAGACCTATTTTCATAATAGTACCTTCCCCTTTTGAATATTTAATCCAATCTCCAACAGATAAGTCATTTTCAGTAACTAATTTAAAGGCTGCTAAATATGAAGCAAAAGAGTCCTTCATTAAAAATCCTAATACTATTCCTGCACCACCAATATATTTTAAAACATCAGGCCAATAAGTATAAATAGTTATTAAAGAAGCAGAAACAAGTAAAACTATTTTTAAAGATATCAATATTAAATCAACTTCTTCAACTTTTAAATTTTTCTTATTTTTTAAATAAACCTCTTTATAATTAGTTAATGTATTCCATATTAACCATACTCCAGTCGATAACTGAATTGTTTTATAAATCGAAACTATAGAATCTGCTAATAAATCTGGAAAATAAAATACTTTCATAGACCAAAATATAGACATAACTAACAAAAACCATAAAAAAGGAACCTTAACTGATTCAACCAATTTATAAATTAAATCATCTTTCAAGTTACTATTTTTAGAAAATTTCCATTCAATAACAAATGAAATAATATATCTAAATAACCAAGATGAACCAAGTATAATTAGAATTAAAAAAATCTTAGCTGTATCAAAGTTGAAAAACTCAAAATAAAGTCCCATATGCTTAAATCCTTCATTAAGTTTAAAAGATATATATAAAAATATACTATCTACTTCTTCAAAATTTGATACTACTTCAATAGTATCAGAAACCTCATGCATAACATTTTCTACACTAGTAGAAACAGATGAATTAACATCTACAACATTATTATCACTAAATAAAAAACTTGATAGTAATAATAAAACAATAAAACCCCTCATAACAACCTCCTCAGTTTGAAACAATAACAATTAAATAAGAAATCTAATTATTATTGTTTCTCGTATATTTTAATGAACTCGTAAATTTTAGCTAATTTATATATTTTGTCAATAGTAAAATTGGCTATACAAAAGAGCAAGTAATTAAATTACTTGCTCTTATTTTTACTAATACGACTAGTTATCTACATTCTGTAGTTTAGCATATTTAGTAGTAATATTAATATTTGAAACTACAGAAGAATTACTATCTTTATTTAAAGTTATCTCTAAAAGATTATTGATATCTTCTTCTATTTCAATAAGGATTTTTCTATAATGAAAATTATTTTCAGTATAAAGATCACCATACAAACCATTATTAATATTTGCAATAAATACTTCTCTTACCTTCATTAACTTATTTTTTAATTCAAGATCAAGTAAGTAATTACCTTTTTTTAAAGAAATATCTATTTTTAAATCTAAATATTCTTTAGAAAAAGTAGTTGACTCATTTGTATTATCAACAATTATATCAAAAGAATAATTAGTATAAACAGGTTCAAATCTATGAGTTATATAATTAGTATCAAAAATTAAATCACTTGTTACTCTAAAACTATTAGATTCTAAAAAAGTCTTATTTTCATTATCATACACTAAGTTCTCTTTATATTCATAATGTCTACTAAACATAAACAAAGATAAAAATATAAAGAAAATAGAAAAAAATGTTCCAATTATATTTGTCTTTTTAATTGCAGAAATTAAATCATTCTTAGTTTTTATCACTTCATTTTTTGCTTCTTTTACTTTATTACTAAGAAATACGAAAGCAACTAATAATAAGATTCCATAGACAAAAAATGAAACCCAAGGAAATGAAAAATATACATGAGTAGCAGAAATATTTAAAAGTACAATAATAAATGTAACTACATACACAATTTTTAAAGCAATATCGTTAAAACCTTTTAAAAAATTGTATTTTTTAAATAACCAAGAATCTTCTGAAGCTAATAAATCTTTTCTTTCAGTATAATAAGAATACAATAATGGTTTTTCATATTCAGTATTATGATTAACATTAAATAAAAGTTTAGCTTCTATCTTAATATTTTTTAATTTAAAACCATTAAGTAGATTATCCGAAGTAACAGTTATTTTCTTAAAAATTCTACCAATAGAAGGAATAACTATCTCATTATCAAGTTTTACCTCATAAATATTAAAATCTGATTCATTTTTTTGCATTACTGTACCAGAATGAAGGTTATTTAATGCCTTAACTTCGATTGGAAAAAGAATTTCAATAAATGGAGTAACTATATACAAACATTCTTTATGTTTTTCTATCAGTCTTAAACAAGTATCTTCATTAAATTTTTCAATATCTAAGATTTGTTCATTTAAAAGTTTATCTACTGTAATAAATAAACTCAAACCAGGAGCTAAAACAATTTTATCAGTTTTTATATATAAAGTTTGTACTTCAATATTTTTATCAGAAGCCTCAAGTTTATAACAAGTAACTCCATCAATATCCTCTAAATTATTTGCAACTATATATTCCAATCTATTTTCAGATTGTACCTCATTTTGTTTTTGTTTTTCATCAGTATGTTGCATAACATACCTCCTATTTTGAAATCTATACGAACCGTATAGGAACTTCTACCTTAGGACCTAAGGAGTTCAGCAAATGAAGTATACAAGTTTTACCTTAAAGTCAATAAAAAAAACAAGACTAGTCTAATCTTGTTTTTTTTCTATTTTATCAAGAGCAGAAAGTCTCTTTAAAACAGTAGGATGTGAATAATTAAAAAATTCATAAGCAGGATGTGGTCTAAGGTTACTTAGATTATTTCTTGATAATTTAATTAAAGCATTTTTTAAATCACTTGAGTTATGATATTGTCATGCGAATTCATCAGCTTGATACTCATTTTTTCTAGATAATACATTTCACATTAATCAAAAGAAAATTGAGATTGGTGTATACAATATACCAAAAGCAACCATTCAAACTGCAAAACTTCATTTATCAGATCATAAAGCAATAGATATTTCATCCATAGACAATGTAATTCCTAATATATATAACATTATACCTGTTTGGATTGTTCAGAATGCTAGCATTTGTAACGTATGCTTTCTTTTATAATGACCTATTTCATGAGCAAGTACTCCTACTAATTCTGATACTGATAAATCTTTTATTAATGTATCATATAAAACAATTCTTTTTTTAGGACCAAAACCTGAAAAATAAGCATTTGCTTTACTGCTTCTTTTTGATCAATCTATAACAAAAATATTATCTAACTTAAATCATACCTTATTTGCAAACTTTTCTATTTCGGTTCTTAATTCACCTTTTTCTAATGGAGTTTGTTTATTAAACAATGGAACAATTAAACTACTATAAAACATCATCATAAACACTGAAAAGAATGTAACTACTCACCAAGTATATAACCAAAAATTTGCTCCAGTTTCTAAGTAAATCCAAGTAATTAAAGATAGTAATAAACCTCAAATAATAACTGATAATAATAATGATTTAACAGAATCAATAAAAAATAATTTTTTTGTCATTTTATTAAATCAAAATTTTTCCTCTATTACAAATATTGAATAATATGAAAATGGTAATCAAATAATACTTTGTAAAATCATTATAAATCAAAAAAATCATAGTGTTCTATAAATTTCATTAGCTGTATATAATGCAATTGTGTCATATAAATAACCAAAACCTCAAAAAATTAAAACTAATAACATTATTAGAAATGAAAACATTCCACTTATAGATGAAAAAGTATGTTTTACTTTTTCATATTCCATAGATTTTGAGTATTTATCTTCATCATAAATGTCTTTTAATTCTTCTGGGAGTTTTGTTGACCAATTTAGAGTATTTAAATAATCAAGAGTTTTCGATAAAATAAATTCAAAAACAAATAATCATATAATTATATAAAAAATAGTGTTGTACATCAATTATTAATAGTAAAAAATAAACTTACAAGCAAGTTTACTTATAAGTTTATTATTACAAAATTTATATATATTTTAATTATCATATATAAACCAATCTATTTTTCATTTATTTTCAAAAATTTCATACATTCATTTTGCATAATATATCGGCAATCTAATACATCAATGAGATTTTCTTTTTCAATTCACGTATCACGCATGAGAATAAATACCTCAAGTAATATGTAATGCATATGGCATAACAGCTCAAATTAATCATTTATCAGTTTTTTTAATTGAATCTTTAGCTCATGAAATATGGAATTTATCAGAAAAAGTTGTTTTAAAATTTCAAGTTAATGTTTTCATTCCTCATTTTATTACATCTGTTCATGGTGAGATATATGTTAATAACTCTAATTTTCAATCCACATATAC
>JAMOTX010000089.1 GCA_027062145.1 Candidatus Altimarinota bacterium
ATTTTTGATAATGTTTAGTGTATTCAGTTTTATTACTTATTAGATAATTATTTTTTTTAATTTCCTCAAATATAAGATACATTTTTTTATTATTTTTATATTTTTTTTGAATATCGTTTATTTTTTCTTTAAGTTTTATTCTAAAACTTAAATTATTTTTTTCTAATAAATTACTTATTTTATAAGATAATTTATTTACTATGTATTTGTCTGATTTTGTAAGCGTATAATTGTTAGCTAATGTATTTGAAGTAAATAAAATACTTATTAGCATTATAATGATTATTTTTTTCATAATTGTACAATTAAGAATTAAATCTCCTTTATTTCTTCTATACTTTTATATTTTTCTCATATTTTAATAAAATCAATTCATTTGAGTTCGGCAAAGTATTTATCTTTTTCGGAATTTCAAATTGAATAAGCATTTTCATAAAAATATTCATCATTTGAATGTTCTTTAAATAATTCTAAATGATATTCTGATTTTGCTATTTTATCACTTCATTGAATTATTTCAAATAATTCTTGAATTCATCATTTTTTTAATATTTCATTTGCAAATTTTGTAGAACTTCAAGTTGATAAATAAAGTTTATAATTATTTTTTAATTTTATTATTTTATCTATAGTTCAGGATATAAACTTGCTTTCATGATTCTTTTTGTCTAAATATCTATACAATTTTTCCAATTTTTCATCTATATTTTCGCAACGTGATCAATATACAGAAATTAACAAATCTTTTAGACTAGATACTTTATTGAAATCTAAATTATATCTTACTTTCTCGAAGACATCATTATCATTCAATCTAAAATAATCATAAATAATTTCTTTTATATTATTATGAGAATCAATTAGTGTTCAATCTAAATCAAATATTATGTATTTTTTCATATTATATTTTTAGTTATTTTATTAGATATGTTTTGAATCTCATCATTCCATAAAAAGGTATCGTGTCATGCTTTTTTTGTTACTTCTGTGCTTTCAATTATTTCTATCTGCGTTATTCACTTATCTCATCTTATATCTCTTATTTCCTTTATTTCGTTAAAATAACTTTGCATTGGTTTAGTTTCAAATAATTTATCATCTTCTATACTTATTATAATTAAATTTATTTTAGTTCAAATTTGTTCTACATATTTAGCAGGTTCAATTCTATCTGCGTCGACAATAGCTTGTGACAGTAGTATTAATGATGAAAGAGAAAATCTTTTTTCAAAATTTACTCATTCTTTTTCAAAATAATTAAACATATTATTTTTTGCATCATCAAAATCCTCATATGCATGTCAATTTTTATCATTTAAAAATTTATCAAAAAATTTAGGATTTAAAAATTTTAAAAATCATATTTGTCTTACTAATTTTATAGCTTTTTCATTATTCCAGTCAGCTAATAAATCATATGTTTCACTTATAGATAATTTAACTAACTCATCATATAAATCAGAAATTCAAATAAGATTTGATAGATTTTTAACTAATCTAATTGATATATTTTTCTTTTGCTTAATTAAATCAACTTGTATTTTAAAAAACTCTTTTGCTTCATCAGTTGGTGCAATTGGTCAAGCTATAGGTATTAAATATTCTGGTTGATATTGATCATCAAAAATCCAAGTATGTATATGTCATCATCAGTTTGATCATCACAATAAAATATTTATCTTTTTTATTCATAATTTTTTTAAAGCTTTCTTCCAAGCTTCAACTTGTTTTTCAGGAGGTACTGGATAAAAATTTAAATTATGCTTATCTGGACCTGTACTATCATACGGTCATCAAAAATAATCAAGTCATATAATAATATTTTGATTTGGATCTAATATATTACCAGGTTTTCAATATTTATTTGCCCATCAATTTCATTGACTAGATTTTGTATCAAACAATCTAGAATTTCAGGTCAAAGCTGGGATTACTATTATTATTTCTTTTTTATTATTTTTTAATTCTTCTATTGATTCAATTCAATAGATACTATAACCTACTTTTGCTCAATCTATTATTTTTTCATCATCATCTTTATATAATCTAAAATCACCTATTCTTACTACTCAAGTTAAATAGGGAATATTATTTCATTCTGATTCAAAATCTTTTAATTGATTCATATTTTGTTTTCTTTATAAAAATTTATAAATTCATTAAAGATTATTTTTTTATCTTGAGTATTTGGTGGAATAAAATTATAATCTTTCATTACATCGTAATATTTTTTTCTATAGTTTAATATTTCTTCTAATGTCATCTTTCACATTCATACAATTCTATTTGTTTTCATAGATGTTAATCTTTGAATAATTATTTCAATTGGAGTATCAATATATACAACATCTGATTCTACTTTCAAGTAAGCCATTGCATCTATTTCTAATGGTAAACTTCAAGAAGCTGATAATACAGTTGGTTTATTAAATATCAAATTTTCTCAAATATATCATTCAAGTTTTAAAAAATCTTCATCTCATAATAATTCTAAAAGATCTTTTACTTCTTTATTAGATATATTTTCTGGTATTATTCAGTGAGATGATAAATTTAACAATGATATAACTTTTTCTGAGGTTTCAATTGATATTTTTTCTAATATATCATCATCAAAGTCTAAAAAATCATAACCAATTTCTTTTGCAAATGGTTTTCAGATAGTTGTTTTTCATGATCATGGCATTCCAGTAAGAATAATATTTTTCTCCTTTGTTAAAATTGATTTATACATAATTATTTAAATAAAAAATAATATTAGATTTTATATCTAATATTATTCATTTTTTTAAATAAAAGTCAATTATCTTTTTGCAATTACTTCTATTTCTATCAATGCTCATTTTGGTAGCTTACTTACTTCTATTGTAGATCTTGCTGGTTTGAGTAAAAAATAATTTTTATATATTTCATTCACTTTATCAAAATCTTCAATCTTTTTAAGATAAATAGTTGTTTTTACGACATCTTTTAAACTTAATCAATTTTCTTCTAGTAGGTATGAAATATTTCTACATACTTGTTTTGTTTCATTTTCTATTCATCAATCAACAAGTTCCATTGTATTTGCGTCAAATGCTATTTGTCATGAGCAAAATAATAAATCTCAAGCGTAATAAGCTTTTGAATACGGTCAAATTGCAGCAGGTGCTTTTGATACTTTGAAAAGTTGATTAACTGTTTCATCTTCTGCTAATTCAGCAGCTTCTTTTCTATTTGAAAATATTAATACCATATTTAATAATTAGTTATATTTATATACTTATATTACTATAATTAAACTAGAAGGTCAAAATATAATTCATCATTTGTTACATCATTGTATTTGAATCATAATTTTCACATATTTTTTTCCATTTTAATCCAATTTTTTTTATCATTAGTTTTTATTCATATAAATACTGGAGCAGTATTCTTTGCTGATTTTTTTAAATATTCAAACCTTTCTATATCATCATTATCTCATAATATTGATAAAAAATCTTTAAGTGCTCAAGGTCTTTGAGGAAAAGTAATTAAAAAATATTTTTTTAATCATTCATATTTCAAACTTCTTTCTTTTATTTCTGGTAATCTTTCAAAATCAAAATTTGATCACGAAATAACAATAACTATTTTCTTTCACTTAATTTCATTTTTCAAATCTTTCAATGCATCAGTTGTAAGTGCTCAGGCAGGCTCTACAACGATTCAATCCTCTTTTAGGTAATCTAGTATAGTAGTACATATTCTATTCTCTGGGCACTCGATTATTTGAAGGTTTTCTTTTTTACATATTTCATAAGTTAATTCTCATTCTTTTTTAACTGCTGCTCAGTCAACAAATACATCAATAGTCTCAAGTTCTATATTATTTCATTGTTCTAAACTTTTTTTCATGGCATCTGCTCATTCAGGTTCTACTCAGATTATTTTTGTTTTAGGGCTTAATAAATTTTTTATAATTATTTGTCATGATATAAATCAACCTCAACCAATAGGGCATATATAATAATCTGGAGTTATATCTTCAAAAATTTCAAGTCATACAGTTGCTTGACCTTCTATAACTTTTATATCATCGAAAGGATGAATAAAAGATGATTTATTTTCTTTTTTGAATTTTAGACTAGCTTTTAATGCATCATCAAAAGTATCTCAAATAAGTTCTATTTTTATATATTTTCAACCAAATTGTTTTGTCTTATAAACTTTTTGTTCAGGTGTAGTTATTGGCATAAATATAGTTCACTTTATTTTCAAATGACTACATGTGATAGCTACTCATTGAGCATGATTTCAAGCACTAGCACAAACAACTCATGATTCTCTTTCTTTTACTGAAAGAGAATTTATTTTATTAAAGGCTCATCTTATTTTATAACTTCTCACAGGTTGTAAATCTTCTCTTTTTATATAAATTTCAGCATCATATAGTTTTGATAATCTATTTGATTTCATTAGAGGAGTAGTCTCTATAAAGTCTCAAAAATCACGTTTAGCATTTAGTATATTTTCTACTGTTATGTTCATATTTTTTTATTAATATTATTTTAATTTTATATTAAGATTTCTTTTATTTATTCAAACTCTTTTTAATATTTCTTCTAAATTACTGAATTTCCGAGAATAAAATCTTTCTGGAATATATAAATTTTTAATAAAAATATTATTGTAATATTTAGAATTTTCATTCCACATATCAGGTAATTTTGCTAATCACAATTTATAATATTCTATTGCTTTATCATTGTCTTCTTGAAAGATGCTTTCTGGATATATTTTTTTCCAATTAGAGTTTCATAAATTAAAATAAAATTCAGCTGAATTTTCATCTTTATAATTTTGATATTCTTCATTACTGATTTTATTAGTAATGAAATTAGTTTGTGGTTTATATTCTGAA
>JAMOTX010000090.1 GCA_027062145.1 Candidatus Altimarinota bacterium
GCTTTACCTTTTGGATTTTTAAAGAAAATATATCTATTACTAGCAAATACATCCTTTCTTTTAATAAAACTAAATTTTTTATAATAATAGTATATTCATCTTTTAAAGAAGACATAAGATAAAAGACTAATAAGTATAATTCACGAAATAGTAACAATAAAAATAAAAATATTTTGTAAAATAACTAAATCAAAATAATCTTTTAATATTGCAAATAGAATAATAGAAACAATAATAAAATTAAAAATATATCTAATTATATCTCAAACTTTTCTAGAAAGCCATGACCTATAATACTTACTTGAAAATCTAAACTTAGAAAAATCAGAAATAATATAATTTTGATTATTTCTAAAATTTTTATTTTTAACTAAATCTCTACTAGACTTAACTAAACTTCAATAATTTATTTTTGACTTCATTATTTTTTTAAAATTAATTTCAAATTATATAAACTTATTAATACAACTATTATCAACCAAACAATCATCCAAACTGATACAGGCAAAATACCTGAAAAATGTGCTAAATCTGAGCTAGGTCAAACATTAAAGTCTTCAATTATAAATAATATGCTTGATACCCCTAAAAATTGTAATATCAAACTATCATATTTAGAATATCTTGCTAAAATAAAAATTCAACTAGCTAAAGCTAAAATAATTAAACTAGAAGCAATTCAGTTAAACCAAAATATTGATACGAAAACCATTAAAAGTGATAAAAAATATAATATTTTTTCTGAATATTTTTGTTTTTTTATTCAGATATATAATAAAATATTACCAAATAATGCAGACCCTAAATATCATCATGACACAACTAAATCACTAATCCCTCAAGAAGTAGTTGTAACTCAACTTCAATCACTATTAACTACTAATCATAATACGCTTCATCAAGTAATTAATGCGAAAAATGCATGTCAAAATTCATGTAAAAATGTAACTAGTAAATTTATAGGATAAATAATATATCATCAATAAGGTATATAATATTTTAATAAAAAATAAATTATTATTAATATTAATAATACAACTATTTTATTTTTCTTTTTTATCATAACTCACTTTTATAAATCAATTAAAATACTCTTTATTTATTTTTTCACTATATCAATATTTCTTATCTTTATTAATATTTTTATTTCTTAAGATTTTAACTCCTTTGTTCTTTACACTGTATACTAATTTATCTCTATCCTGTCCTACTATATATTTTCAAACTAAAAAATACTTTAATCCAAATATTAAATATCACCATAAACATATAAAACATAATGCAAACAATAATCATACATCAGGATTTAAAAAAAATTGATATCAAAGAAAAAATAAAAAAAATAAAAAAATAATCATAAATTGCCACTTCGAAGATTTAAAAAAGTTTAAATCTTTTAAATATACAAATCAAAAATTTTTATTTCATCAAATAACTCTTTTTTTATTTCAATTAACGATAGTATGTCACAAAGATCAAACAAGTTTTACTTTTAATCCTTTTTTGAAAATATAGTTTTGATTATTTCTAAAATTTTTGTTTTTTAATAGTTTTTTTACTATATTTTCTTCTTCATTCATTATATCAATAAATGATTTATATTTTTTTTCTATATATCCCATTTAAAACATTTTAAAAAATAATTCCAATCTATTTTTATATCTTTCAAATGTAGCTTTATTTAATTCATCTACATACTCTAACCTTTCTTTCATTAATTCTAAGTTTCATTCATAAATATTATCTCAATCTGTATTCTCAATATTTTTAAGTGTTTTATCAGTTTTTTCTATAGTTTGTGAAATAATAAATACTAAATATATAAAATATAACAATATTCAATGTAGTTTATGATATTCGTCTGCATTTTTTCTAGTTAATATAAAATCCTTGTTTTGAAACTTAAAAATAAAATCTTTAAGTAGTTGCATTCATTTTTTACTTTCAAAATCATTTTTTATTTTTTCTATATTTGAAAAATCATACGATGGTCTTTTTTTTGTTTTAAAAAATCATTCTCTGTAATATATATTATTATCAATATCTATTAAATACTCTTTTTCGTTTAATCAATCAAAACATTCAAATATATTATTTAAAAAGCTAATAGCTTTTTTCTTTGAATTATCATTCACTAAAAAACTATCATTTAAAAATATATTTAACTTAAAAACTGGTAAATGATATAGACTATCAGTTATTTTTCATAAGTAAAAAAAATCAATTCTTCATAAATCACAATTAAATATAGGTAAATTAGTTTGATTTAATTTCTTTTTTTGAAAATTATTAATACTAAATTCATCTTGATTACATTTAAATAAAAGACTTATTTTATAAAATTTTCATTGTTTTTCAGTTACTTTTTCAAAATCTATTCCATCAAATTCTATTGATTTTTCTATTTTCTTTATCACACTTAAAAGACCTTTTTTTTCTTCTTCTAAATCTAAAAAAGGTGTATTAAAACGGTATATTGTCGATATATTATGCATGATTTATTTTTTACTTTCTTCCCAAATATCTATAATTCATTTATTTGTTTTTACTTCAAATTTATTTCTATTAAAATTTATTGGTACTCAAGAAATTGAAACTTTTTGTAGTATAAAACTTCAGTTTTGATATTTTAATTCTTCATATTGTTCATTTTCATTTCAAATAACAAAATCAACTAAATACCATTTATTTTCAGCTACATTATAAACACTTTTGAAAAATGCTTGTAATTCCTCTTCTATTTCTTTTATTTTTTTCATAGAATTAAAATCTAATACAAAAGTTTTGAAAATTCATTCTTCTTTAGCATTAATAATAACTTTATCTTCTGAATTAAAAATTAGATTTACTTCGTCTGTAAAAAGTCTATATTTTTTTTCAGTTTTTATATTAATAATATCAATGAATGATTTTTCACCTCACATTAAACTACCTCTCTCTCAAACAGCTATAACTATATCATCTGTTTCTAAAAATATTTCTGTATTATCAAATTTTTTATTTTTCAACGGAAATATAACAGAACCTCTATCTATTAATCAATCATTAAAATAACAGTCTTCTCTTTCAAATTTATACTGATAAGGACCAAAACTATCATTTGCAAATTCAATTTTAAATTCTCACTTCATTCAAAGTGAAAATTTTTCCCTATTTACAACTATTTTTTCTGTAGATTTTTTGATTATTTTTCACATATTTTATTTTTTTATATAAGTAAAATAATTTTATCATAAAAATAAAATAAAAGCTATAAAAAAATAGCTTTTATTTTATGATTTTATTTTTTGCATTTTGTATTTTTTCATCTGTAATTATTTCAATTTCTTTTCATAAAAATTTAGGTTTTGAATTAAAAATTTCAATTTCAATAAAAGCTTTTATTCTAGCTAACACTTCTCTTCTTTCATTATAATCTTCCAGTAAATATCTTTGTAAATTTGTTTCTACTCAGTAAGTTTTTAATCATAATTTTTTAGAAATATACATAGCTCTTTTTAGATGAAAATCTTGAGTAAACAAAACTACTTCTTTAACTCAAAATATTTCTTTTGCTCTATAAATTGAATCATAAGTATCAAATCATGCATGATCTAAATATATATCATCTTCATCGACTCAAAGCTTAATTAAATACCTTTGCATTCATTTAGGTTCGTTATAACTAATATGAGAATTATCACCTGAAACTATTATTTTTTGAATTTTTCATTTTTTATAAGCATTATATGCTACCTTCAATCTATCTTTTAATATATCAGATGGAGTTCCGTTTTGTAATACAGAAGCTCAAAAAACAAGTCATACATACTTATTTTCTAATCAATCAACATCATAGTAATAGTTTGTTTTTGAAAAACTTAAAACATGAAAATTAATCATTACTATACTAGCAATAATTAATAATATAACTGTTAATCAAATAAATATTTTTTTCTTCATATTTTATATAAAATTACTAAAAAATCTATAAATAAGTGGTAAAGAAAAAACAACAAACATAGATATTAAAAATAATATTCTAGATTTTGTAAACAATCATTTATTTACTTCATTTTTATTTTCAGGATTATTTTCACTTTTTCTCCTATTTATTTCTTCATATGGGTCAGATAACATAAAAAAGACTTAAAATATAATTATATATATTTTAAGTCTTTTTATTAGTATTTCAAATTTATAATTTTAATCATTAGTTCAATATAAAAGATTTTTTAATATACTTTCATTATTTGAATTCAATAATGCCTCTGTCATTTTTTTTATAAAGAAAATTTCATCTATATCATACTCAATTGTTAATCAATTAACATATTCTCTTAATTCAATATATTCTCAATTTTTAGCAAAATTTCTAATATTACTTTTAATTTCTTTTTCATTATCACTTTTTAGTTTTTCAGCAGTATTTTCAGATTGTTTTTTTATTCTTTTTTCTTCTTTTTGCTTTTTTTCTTCTATTTCTCTTAATTCTGATTGTTTTATTTCTTCTTTAATTTTTTTAAAAAATAATTCTTGTTTTTCTAAAAATTGATAATCTTCTTTTAATCTTAATATACGTCATTTTACTGTATCTAAATATCTTCATTTAAATTTAAATTCAATAAATTTATCTAAAATTGCAACAAAATATTCAATTTCTTTTCTAATAGCAAAATTAGCTGCCTCCTTTTTATAAAAAATCTTAAATTCTTCTAAATCAATAAAACTATTTACAGTATCAATCTTTTTTTCAATAGTAGATTTTGTAACTTTTCATTTTACTTTGATAATTATATTTTCTTCTTCAAATAAAGGAAGTATCTCACTTATATCATAAGTTGCTCAAAGTTCAGTC
>JAMOTX010000091.1 GCA_027062145.1 Candidatus Altimarinota bacterium
TTTCTGAATTAAAATTAATTTTAAACTCTCACTTCAATCAATAAACTTTTTTTATTAATTTTTTAAAATCAGGATGACTTATATAATCTAAAAACTTATCTTTAAACATTCATTTCATAGTAGAAAAAACTAAATCAGTTAAATCCAACCTTTTAGTTTTTTTATCATATTTATTTGATAATTTATCAATAGACATAAATGATTCACAATCTTCTGTATAAACAGAAAAATCAATCAAAGATTTAATTTTATCTTTAACCTCAGTTTCTAAAACTAAATCAGCACTAAGATTTGATTGATTATTATTTCTTCATCTCAAAGTAGATTTAACAGATCAAATCATTTTCTTTAACATAATATCTATTATTATAGTATACATTTAATTAATAATAGATATTATTCAAGATTTGTCAATGTTCTTTTAAATAAAAAAAGTAAGATATATTCTTACTTTTCTAGTCAAACACTTTCCATCATTTTATTGTATTTAGCATCTACTAATTCATTAGCTTCCTTATTTCATTTCTCCAATGCTTTTTCGATATAACTCATATCATTCTCAAAACTATCAAACCTTTCTCTTTCCTCTTTAAAATATTTTAAAATTATATCTAATAATTCAAGCTTAGCATGACCATAACCATAATTTCATTCTTTATATTTTATTGAAATTTCATCATGTTTTTCTTTAGTAGCAAAAAGTTTTATAAGTGCAAAAACATTACAATTATTAGGGTCTTTTGCTTCTTCTAATGATTCACTACCTGTAACGATAGACATTATTTTCTTTTTTAATACTTTTTTACTATCAAAAATTCAAATAAAATTATCATAACTTTTACTCATTTTTCTACCATCAGTTCAAGGGATAATTTGTACTGAATCTTCTATATGATGATTTGGAAGTTTAAACAAATCAGTTTTATATGTTTTATTAAAATTTCAAGCAATATCTCTAGCAAATTCTATATGTTGAATCTGATCTTTTCAGACAGGAACTATATCAGTATCATAAGCAATAATATCACTAGTCATCAATATTGGGTAATTAAAAACAGCCATATTTATATCACTATTTTTATTTTGACTATCCTTAAAACTATGTGCTCTTAACATCATAGAATAAGGTGTAACACTTGATAATATCCATGTAATATCATTTATTCTTTTTACTTTTGATTGTTCATAAACCACTATCTCAGAATCTTTTGGAAGTAATGCAAAATACTCTTTTAAAAGTCTTAATTTATTTTTTTCTAAAGTCTCTTTATCATGAACTGATGTTAATGAATGATAATCGGCTATAAAAATATATGCTTTTTTTCATTCTGCTAATTTTAAAAATGGTTTAAATGCACCTAAATAATTTCAAATATGCATTCAATCACCAGTTGGTTTTATTCAAGTTAATACTCTCTTCATTTCAATATTTTTATATATTATTTTAATAATATTAGTCTATTTAAAGCTTTTGTAAAGTAAAAAATAAAACTACTTTTAAAAAGTAGTTTTATAATTATTTAATATAAATTTGTCTTAGTTTATTTTGTATTAAATTCATTAAATATTCTAAAGATATAATTTCTCTTTGAGATAAATTATCACTATTATCTGAATTTATTAATAATTTAAAGATATCATTATTCATATTGTCTATAATTTTTTTAACCTCATCATACTCTGATTTTTTTATAGTTTCAATAATTTTTTTTAATTTTTCACTACCATAATGCTCTATATAAAAATCTAAATCAAACCTCTCATTGGTAAAACTTTCATTATTATATCAAAAATGTTTTTCTACATAGTTCATATATGTTAAACCCCTATTTATTTCTCCTGATTCGAACATTAGCATAAATAAAGCATCTAAATTTTTTTCTAATATTTTAGTTTGATCTCTATACATTATATCAAATGATTCTTTACTAAATTTAGACTCTATTTTTTTAATATTAGTATTTTTTGAATAAGTTAAATCTAATAATTTTAAAAATTCTAACTGTCACATTCAATATAAGTTTGAATTACCTTTATTGTATAATTCTTCCAAAAAAGACTTTATTTCTTTATCTTTTTTTAAATACTCATCACTCATTAAAAACAATCCATTCAACATCTCTATATCACTTTGTATAACGGATGATTTAACTGTATTTTCAACTTTTTCTTTATTATAAGAAATCGTATCTGAAACAGGATCTCATATTACTAAAGAACTAGTCAAAGCAATTCATCAAATAATTTTAGATATATTTTCCATATCAATTGTTTTTTATTTATTTAAAATCAAAATAACTTAGCTACTCCCTCTTTTATTCCTCAATTCCTAAAAACATGTGCTCATAAATTATATTTTTTTGCCAAATTATTAGGATCAATTGAATCACTTTCAGGTAAAGCTTGTGCAACTTGTAATTCATTAATATTTTCAGATAATATTGATTGAATTTCTGGATTTTCTGTTAAATCTAAATTACTAAAAAAATCTTTTAAGTCAGCTACATTTTTAATATCTGTTCATAATTTATATTCAAGTCATTCATTAATAATATTATTAACTGCAACTTCTAATTTTTGTAATTTTTCTGAGTTATGCTCATCAATATTTTCTAACTGTAAAGCTAAGCTAACAATTGCATCTATTTTATCTCCTCACTTTTCAAATCAGTCTGTATTTTTTATTATTTCATCAATAGCACTACTAGAAAAAGAATATTCTAATTTATTTTCATCTTTATTAACATCAATAAAGTCTTTTTGTTCCATATTACTCATATTTGTATTATTAAAAAATATTATAACCCAATTTTTACATCTTTTTTTTCAATGTATTCTTCTATTTCATTACTCTTAATTTTTAATTTTGTCTTAATTCAGTTTAAAAAATCATTGTTTGATTTGATTTTATTATCAAGATCAACTAGTAATTTCTTCTTATCTTCAATATCTATCTTGTTGAACTCTTCGTAAAATATTTTTAGCTGTTCATTTGAAAAATTAAACAAATGTTTTAATTGCTTAACTAAAGTTAGATTAATTTTTTCATCCATAATTATTTCTTAATTAATATATATTTATATATTATCATATAATGAATTATTACACAAATATTGACAATTTATTTTTATTATATAAAATAAATAAGTTCACATTTAAGTATGTTTACAAAATGTCCTTATTTAATATTCTATTAAACTAAGTGACGAACCTTTTTATTTATTAGTGAACAATACAACAAATATAATTTAAACTAATAAATAATTCTCCTCTATCTGTTTTTATGAACTTTTCAAAATAAAAGAGTTTTACAGATAAAACTAGTCTCACGATACACTCCTTTTTTGAAATAAAAGAGACTATACAAAAAAGATCTACACAATAAAGTGTAGATCTTATTTTTTTATATTTTTTGCAGCAACATATGCACTACTCCATGCCCATTGTAAATTAAATCATCCTGTTTTTCAGGTAATATCTACTACTTCTCAAATAAAATACAATCCTTTATTTGTTTTTGACTGCATATTATTATCGAGTTCATTAATATCTATACCTCAGCCTGTAGCTTTTGCTTCTTTCCAACTCCTCCAATCTTGTAATCAAAATATTATTTTTTCGTCATTTTCTAATTCTTTATCAAAAAATTTAACTATTTTTTTTGTTGCTTTTTCTTTATTTATATCTAATTCTATTTTAATATTTTCTAATATATATTTTATTTTATCTTCTTCTGAATTTATATTTATACTATTTAAATATTCTCATAAAACTGTAGCTGTATTAAAAACAATTGGTCAGCTAATTCAAAAATGAGTAAATAAAAATGGTCAAAACTCACTATATATTTCTTTTTTATTATCTATTAACTTTAGTCATAGCTCCATAGAGCTTCATGAAAGTTCTTTGAAATCTTTCTTTGTAGTTAATCAGCAAAGAGCTCTATGTGGAGTGATTAAATTTAATCCTAAATCTTTAGCAAAGTTATATCATTCTCAAGTAGTTCAAACTTGAAAAAATGATTTTCATCAACTTGAAATAATAACATTTCTTGTTTTATATTTTATTCAATTTTCTAATTCTATTTCATAAATATTTTCTTGTTTTTTTATTTTTTTCACATCACTATTTATTCTCAAATCACAATTATTATCTTTTGATTTTTTAATTAATAAATTAACTAATTCTTTACTATCTCCACTCTCAAGTATAAGTCTTCATCTATCTTCTTCTACTATATTTATTCAATTTTCAGCAAAAAAACTCTGTATATCCCAGTTATTATATTTTTTAAAAATACTAATTAATGCTTTTTTATTTTGTCAAAAATAATCCCTTTCAACATCTATATCAGCATTTGAAACATTAGCTCTTTCTCATCATGATAAAAGTACCTTCATTCAAGGTTTATCAGTTTTTTCAAGTATTAATTTAGTTAAATTTTTATCTAAATTAATTCAGCAAAACATTCATGCAGCTCATGCTCATACTATTATTACATCATAGTTCATATATTTCTTTTATAAAAGACTTTACAAATTTATAATATGATTATAATCAAAGTCCGAAAAATACAAATAAAAGGAGTGCACTATGTTTATTAACTTGTATTATGCAGTTAAAGAAACAATTATATTTACACATTGGTATTATTATGGATAAAAACAAAAACAAAGGATCATTATGGAAGGAAAAAGCTTATTTTTTATAATAACTGGAGGAATCACATTATATGGATTAATAATATTAAGTGTAATTCAATTAAAAAAAAGAAGGGAAGA
>JAMOTX010000092.1 GCA_027062145.1 Candidatus Altimarinota bacterium
AATAGATATGTTGCCAGATCCAGAAAAAGATCCTAATATACAAAAACGTGCTAAGTTTTTTGCAAAAATGGAAAAAGAACAGTTACAAATTGAAAACTAGCAATAAAATATGAAGAAATTAGGAATGATATTGATAAATTAAATTTTGAAAGTTCATCTGATTTAGAAGTAGAATCTGAAAATAATTTAAAAGTAAGAAAAATGGAATTACAACTGAAACACTTACATATAAAAATTGAAGAAAAAAGAAATTTAATTAATTCTATTAATGATGATATAAAATGAATAATGTAGATATATTAGAAATTATTAATTATTCTGGATTAAATAAATTTTTATATAAAAAAATAAATGAACAAATTATTCAATTTTATAAAACACATGATAAATATATATTGATACAATTAAATCTATCAGTTAAAGAGTTATGATTTATAAAACTTAATTTTGATCAATTTAAAGAAATTTTAGATAATTTATTATTTTTATATAATAATAAATGAAATAATTACTATCAGAACATTACTTTTAATACTGTTACAAGCTGATATACTACATACAATAACTGTATTTTTATATTTAAATCTAATAATGAAAAAAAATGATATATAAAAACTAATTCATATATTAAATTAAATAATTTAATTCCTAATCAAACTAATAAAAAAGATGAATTATTGATAAATGTTATTAATTTAATAAAGAATAAAAATATATCAGTTAGAAATTTAATGAACCTTTGAATTCATCAAGGTGGGGCAAGAAATTTATATGAATTTTTTAAAAATAAAAATGTTTTCAAAATCTCTGAATATAATCAGAATCATAAAACTTATAATCTTGAAGAAGCAAAAAAAAATATTAAGAAAAGATATTATATCATTTTTTGATACTAGTGTGTAAAGTGTGTTTTTCGTGTAAATAAGGAAGAACCCTTGAAGTGTGTAATAACATTTTTTATATAATAAAATCATAAAACTATGAAAGAAGAAATTTTTAATCTTGCTAAAAATGATAATTTATCTGTTAGAAATCTTATTAAGCTATGATTAAAACAAACAAGAGCAAGAAATATTTATAACTTTTTTAAAGATGAATGAGTTATTGAAATTTCGGAGTATAATAATATGAGTAAAAAAATAGATATAGAAAAATTAAAAATAATACTAAATAAATAGTATTATTTTTATATTTTAAAGGTATA
Organism: Candidatus Altimarinota bacterium; assembly: GCA_027062145.1. Classification (GTDB taxonomy): domain Bacteria; phylum Patescibacteriota; class Gracilibacteria; order BD1-5; family UBA6164; genus UBA6164. The sequence goes on from JAMOTX010000092.1 coordinate 1,205, forward strand.
ATCTATGTATAAATAGGGGAAGAATAGAGGAAGTGTGTAATTATAAATTTTCATAATGATACTTTTTAAGTATAATAAATTAAATTTATATACGATTTTAAAACTATGAAATCTTTATCTGTAAGACCTGAAATTCATGAGATATTATTAAATGTTAATATTTGATTTGATTCCTTAATGAAAAGTTATGAATGTGATTGAAATTTTACTAAAAATACTAATAATATTCTTAATAATTTTTGAGATAGTAGTAAAAAATACAAAAGTGATTTTATAAAAATATTTTTAAATAAAAGGGTGGGTTTTAAGGAATATCATAAACTTCAACTCCCTAATAAAAAAATAAAAAAAATAGCTATTAATATATACATTGATATTCTAATACCTTGATATATGAAAAGTTATCATTTAGATATGAAACAATGAGATTATATATCTGATAAAAACTCCTTTAACTTACTTTATATAATTTATAAAAAATCTAGATCGTTTAATAAGTATTGAATAAGGAAATATATATTTAAAGAATATTTAGAAAGGGATAATATTCCAGAAGATAAGCTTTTATTATTTAAAAATATTATATTAGAGTTTTACCTTAAAGAATATGATTTATCTAAACATATATTGTGATCTGAAAATTTTATATATAGTCATTATTCAAAAAGAGAAATAAATATATTGTATAAAATGTGATTAGTTATTAAAGATTATGATGACACAATTAATATATTTAAATGATTATCTTGATTTAATTTTTGAGAAGTTATTAAATTAAAATATAAAAATAATATAAAAATAAAAGAGTGAAATATTATTTCTAGTTATTTAATATATGATTGTTTTTATTATTTTTATGAAAATACTGATAGCTTTCAAAAATATTGAATTAGAGAAGAACAATTAATAGATTTTTTAGGAAAAGAAAAGATATGACTTAAATCTGCATTAAAATATATTAAAATATTAGTTAGTTATATAAATAGTTTAGATGAAATATTTTCAACACCTTATATTGATTTATTAGATAAATTAAAAGAGTTTAATTATAAATATTATGATTTAAGAGATTTTAAGAATACAGAAGAGTATGTGGATGCATTAGATTGATTTTATGATAAAGAAGATTTAAGTATAGATAATATTGAAAAAGAATATAAGGAAAATAATCATGAAATATTATTTCTTTGAATATTTTATGATATTGAAAAAATAAATTGATATACATATTATGATGCTTTTAATTATTATGATAGTGAATATGAAAAAAGTAATGAAGATGCAATAGGTGATAATATGTCATATCATGATTATAATACATTATTAAAATAATTTTATGGAATTAGATATTGTTAAAAATAAGAATAAAGAGGCTTGAAAGAAAATGAACGTAGCTATTTATACAAGAGTTTCTACTAATGATCAATCTGAAAATTGAGTTTGATTAGATAGTCAGTATGAAAGAATTTTTTTCGAGGTTAAACATAAACCTGATATATATGCATTCAATAAGGATGATGACAATTATGTTGATAAATGAGAGTCTTGAAATAATGAACATAGACCTGAGTTAGATAAAATGATGTTAAAAATTGAAAATTGAGAAATTGATATAATTATGATTTATAAAATAGATAGGCTTTTTAGAAATCTTTTGTATCTTTTACAGTTTATACAAAAAGTTTCTAGATTATGAGTAATTGTAAAATCTCTTGAAGATAGTATAGATACTTCTGATCCTCAAAGTATGTGGAAGATTTCATTTATGTGAATGGTTTCTAGTATAGAAAGAGAAAATATAAGATTAAGGACAGCTAATTGAAAAGTAACAAAAGCTAAAAATAAATTTTATGTTTGATGATGAAAATCAGCTTTTTGATATGATTTTGTTGAGGAACCCGGATGAATAAAAGTAGCTATAAATGAAGATGAAGCATTAATTGTAAATAGAATATTTGATATGTATGTAAAAAAAAGAAAAAGTCTATGAGAGATAGCTAGAATTCTTACAGTTGAATGAATACCTACAAAAGACGATGCTATAAAAAATAATATAAGAAAATATAATGAAGAATTAGATGAATATAAGAAAAATGCAGATTTTAACGCTAGTGATATAAGTTATAAAAAATGAAGTAAAAAAATTATGGAATGAAAATGGTATGCTTCATCTTTAAGGAAAATATTAAATAATACAATGTATCTATGATATACTTATTATTGAAAAACTATAAAAGAATGGGATAATGAAAAAAAGAAATATATTAGAGTAGAAAACGATATTAGTGAAGCAATAAAGGTCCCATCTCCTGAAATATTAAATAATACTGCACTTTTTAATGAAGCTCAAAAATTATTAGAAATAAATAAAAATTGAAGAATGAGAAAATCAGATTACATATTTACATGACTTATTAAATGTTGATTGTGTCCATATCCACATTCATACTTTTATAATTGATATAAAACATCTAAACAAACTTTAAGTTATAGATGTAAATGATCAACATCTAAGTCTAATCATAGTTTAGATGTTAGATGTAAAAATCCAGAAATATCAGAAACTAAATTATTTGAATATGCATGGTGAGAATTATATAAAAAACTATCTAATTCAAAAAATTTCAAATGAGTTATATCTAATAAAGAAAAGAATAAAGAAATTATAAGTGAATTAAATAAAAAACTAACAGGTTTATGAAAAATAATTCAACTTAAAGAAAAAGCATTAGGAATTTCTGAAAAACAACTTTATGAAGCAAGTGATAAAAAGTCAAAGATTAGACACCAAAATCATGTTAATGATTACTTAAATGAAATAAGAGAACTTGAAATTGATGAAATTGAAACAAAAAATGAAATTAATGAAATAAGAGAATTTGAAAAAAAATATAACGATATAAAAACATTTAATAAAGAACATGAAGATAATCTTAAAGAGATTACTTATGATAAGAAAAAGACTTTAATGAAAAAGTTTATTAAAGAAATAATAAGAAATCCCTGAAAAATAGATTTTAAATTTCATTATTTAGATAAACTTGAAGACAATGAAAATTTAGCTAATGAAGATAAGTGAAGTATAAAGTCAGATACTGATTTACTAAAAAAAGATTTATCTCGTAGATTTTATAAAAATGCTTTTTAGATTGAATTATTTCATAAATTGACAAAAAAACATATCTTTCATTCTTTTTGTAATCTGATAGATTGACATTTGATTTTTTAACTGTATATTAAATAAAAATAAATTATAGTTACAAATGACAAAATTAGAAACAAATCAAAATATACTAGAAAAGCGTCCTTACCAAAAGGAGGCTCTTTTTAGTATAGCTAATTTTGTAAAAGATTTGCTTAGGTGAATATTAGAAAAAGATTTAAATAAAGTATTTAAAAATGCTGCTTTATTAAATATGGCAACTTGAAGTGGTAAAACTTTCACTATCTGAACAGCTTTAAATAATATAATAAAACTAAGAAATAGATTCAACTGAATAAAAGATAAAGAAGAATTTCAAAAATTAAATATTTTGGTATTAACACATAGAATA
>JAMOTX010000093.1 GCA_027062145.1 Candidatus Altimarinota bacterium
TTATAAGCTCTAATTTGTCTGATTTATATTTTTTTCTATCTTTATCTGATAAACTAGATAACTCTTTTCTGATTCAAAATTGTATAGTTACTTTATCTCAAGAAATATTATTAATTTTTACTAATTTATCATTTTCATTTGAAACTAAATAATCTATAGTTCTATTTTTTGTCTCATCATTGTAGCTTACATCTTTTACCTTAAGTTCTCAATCAATTATTTCATGATCCTCCCATTTGTTATTTCAAAATTTATTTAAATCTATTAATGAATTAAAATCAGAAATAGATTCTAATCTTTTAGCATTATTTTCTTTAAACAATTCATAAAAGCTTACAAAATCTATCGGTCATTCTTTTCAAGCAAAACTAGTTAAATATACTCATTCATCTTCAAATCATGTGATTATATAAATAGTAGTTTTTGAAGTAAATTGAACTCATTTTTTAAATCAAATCTGTTTTCAATCAGGATCAACTTGGTCTATTTTTTCTAAAAATTTTTGTTTATTTAAAAATGATACAAAATCAGTATTATTTGTAAGTCATACTGCATTTAATAAATCTTGTTTTTTTTCATCAATCCTAGCAACTAATAATGGATTCTCATCATCAGTTCCTCATTTTTGTTTTAACTCTTCTTCCAAGTCATCTAAATCTTGTGCTATTTTTTTTGCATAATAATCAAGATATTTCTTTTTTTCTTCAGGAGTAGAATTAACTATATCATCACTTGTGAATAGATTTAAATCTGAACTAGTAAATTCTGAATCACTAGGATCTTTTATTTTTTTATTTATTTCTTTTTGTGTAAATAAATCTATCTTAACATCTGTTGTTGATAAGTTTTTTAAAAATGATGAATACTCTATTTCATTTTCTTTTCAATTAACTTTTAGGTTAATAATATTTCATTTTCATACAGTTAAAAATGTTAATTTTTTTTCATTATCATCTGCTTTTACTATTTTTACATAATTTATAACTTCTTCTCAATCAGCTCATTTTTTCACAAACTGAATAATGTTTTCTTCTTTAAACTTTTCTAAATTATTAAATTTAGAATTTTTATTTACTGATTTCAATCATATAATTAATTCATCTAATGATGAGGGTCCATTTTCAATTAATTCAGTTTCAAATTGTTCTTTTGATTTAATAAAATCATTTTCTGCATTTTTAAAACCAATATTTTCTGCTAATTTTGAAATATTTCAAGTATTTAAACTTAAGTCATTAATATCTAAAATAAAATCATCAAATGGCATTTTATTTAATACATCATAAATCTCACTATCAGTATAATCGTATTCAACTGACAGATTACTTATGATTTGTATTTTCAAATCTTGAGCTTTTTCTTTTTTTAATATTCATAAATCTATAGCCTTTTGTAATGAAAGGTTTGGTATAAAAGTTTTTATTAATATTTCTTTTTCTGAATCTTTTAAAAATTTAGTAGCAAACAATAATCTAATATCTGTTTCTATGAATCTTCAACTGTTAATGTCGCTTATAATTCAAGCAACCATTTTTTGTTCAATTGCATTAAGTTTATTAAGTCTATCTTGTTTTTCTGTATCACTAAGATGTAAAAAATTTATAGGAAATAAATCTTTTCTTTTAAATACAGACGATCCAAATATAGAGTTAACAAAAATATCTAATTGAGATTCTGAATTAACAAAATTATTTAATGAATTTTCATCAATATTTTTTATTTCATTACTAAACAAAGATAAATATTCGTTATCTGAAATCATATAACCTCAAACAATTTTCTTTTTTAATTGAGATCTTAAAGTATTTAATTTTAAAAAATCTTTTCAAACTATTTTTCTTAAATCAAAAATAGTTAAATCAGAAATATTAAAATTATTAATATCATTATCATTTGAAAAAGCTTTAAATTCTTCTAATTTTGTTTTAACTAAATCAGAATCAGAAATATTTCATTTTTTCATAACTTCTTCAATGAAAGTTAATCTATCAGAACTTTCTAATGATGCTTTTCAAAATTGTCATAAAAATTTTGCCTTTAAATCTACTCCAGATTTCTTTTTTAAATCTTCAGCTGAATCTAAATTATCATTATTTTTATTTATAGCCATAGTATATTATTAAAAATATTTTATATATTATACCATTATTTAAATAAAAAAGCAAAAAAACTTACATTAAAAAAATTAGACAAAAGACAGTTGATTAATAAAATGAATACATTAAATTTTATTAATACAAAAAATATGATAATTCTTTGAATAATTACATCAATAATCCTTTTTTCAATAATAGTAATAATACATGAATGGGGTCATTTTGCAGCTGCAAAAAAATTTTGAGTAAGAGTTGAGGAATTTGGACTATGAATACCTCCAAGAGCAAAAAAACTATTCACAGATAAAAAATGAACTCTATTTACATTAAACTGGTTACCAATTGGTTGATTTGTAAAATTAACATGAGAAATGCCTAATACTTTTTTAGTATATGATGAAAAAAAAGAACTTTATAATAATGAAGATTTAGAAAAAGATATACTTTCTAAAAAAGATATTTATGACTCTAGGTGAGATATCATTGATGAAAAAGATTTAAAAGAAATATTAGAAAAATTAAAAGAAAATAAAGCTGATTATAATCTAATGAATAAAGCCTCTTGGCAACAAGCTATCATAATATTAGCTTGAGTTTTTATGAATTTTTTATTAGCAGCCTTTATCTTTTCTATATTATTTTTTATATGAATTAAACCACTTTGAATAAATACAAAAATAGAAACTAATCTAGATTTAAAACTTATTCCAACATATGAACAATCTATTAAATCATGACTATTAATTAAAAAAGAATGATTAATTTTAAATCCAGTAGAATGAAGTTTAGCAGAAAAATCATGAATTAAACCTTGAGATATATTACTAAAAGCTCCCTATCCCCCTTCGAGTTCTTTTCCCCCAAGGGAGAAAGAAAATAACATTAATACAACTGATATTATTAATATAATATCAGACAACCCTTGAAAGGAATTAATTTTTGAAATAAAAAGAAATAATACATTAATAAATATACCAATAATCCCCTCTCCCTCGGGGGTAGGGCTAGAGAGGGGGCAAATATGAGCATATATCTGAGAAAACATAAAGCTAAATAATGAGTTTGAATATAAGTATTGAATAATAGATTCTATTAAATATTGAAGTTTAGAAACATATAATCAAACATTATTAACATTTAAATGACTATGAATATTAATAAGAAAAATATTTAATCCAGAAACACCAAAAGAAAGAACAGAGGCTTTAGAACAAGTAAGTTGACCCATCTGAATAGTAGATTTTATAAGTCATTCTTTGGAAGGTTGAATTATATTTTTAGTAGTAATCTGAGCAATTATTTCTATTAATCTTTGAGTATTTAACCTTTTACCTATTCCTGCACTTGATTGATGAAGATTTATTTTTATTACAGTAAATGGCTTAATAAAAAAGATTTTTGGTAAAAAAATAATTAGCGAAAGAACTGAATGATATATACATGTATGATTTTTTATTGTATTAATTGCATTAAGTTTATTAATAGCATATAATGATATTAGTAAAATAATTATTAGATAATAAATATGACTGATAAAAAAATCATAAATAAAGCAAAAAAATATGTTAATAAACTACTTGTTCCTTTAGAACAACATTATTATCATAGTTATAATCACGCTATTGAAGTAATGGATAGATCTATCTATCTTGCTAAAAAAGAATGATTAAGCGAAGAAGATATTGAAATGCTTTGACTTGCATGACTTTTTCATGATACATGATTTATTATTCAATATGATAAAAATGAACCAATTTGAGCTAAAATTGCATCTAATTATTTAAAAAGTATTTTATACTCTGAAGAAAAAATAAAAATAATTGAAAGATTAATATTAGCAACTGATCCAGATTATAAAGCAGCTAAAGATATTTATGAAAAAATAATAAAAGATGCTGATATGGATAATCTAGGTAGAGATGATTTTGTAGAAAGAGCTAATTCATTAAAAAAAGAATTAGAAGTTATAAAAGAAATAAAAATAAAAGATCCAGAATGGAATCACTGATTAATTGATCTATTAAAAGAACATCAATATAAAGCTTTTACTCAAAAAGCTGAAAGAGATACACAAAAAGATGAAAATCTTAAAAAAATGTTACATGAACTAGAAAATTCTGATGAAATATAAAAAAGTACTAATTTTAGTACTTTTTTTATGTTTTTTTTATTTTATTAATATAATCTTTTAAATATTTTTAAAATAAAAAATAATGTTTGAGTATAAACTAGAAAATACAGACTGAAAAGCTAGAGCTTGAGAGTTTTTTACTGAACATGGAAGCTTTAAAACTCCTATGTTTATGCCAGTTGGAACAAAAGCTACTGTAAAATGAATTACAAAAGAAATGTTAGATGAAATGTGAGCAGAAATAATATTAGCAAATACATATCATTTATACTTAAGACCTGGTCAAGATGTAGTTAAACATTTTTGATGAGTTCATAAATTCCAAAATTATAACAAACCAATATTAACTGATTCTGGTTGATTTCAAGTATTTTCTTTATGACAAACATGAGATAAAAATAGTTTCAAAAATGATGAAAGCTTAGTGAAAATCACTGAAGATTGAGTTCATTTTAGAAGTTTTATAGATGGATCTAAGCATTTTTTCAATGCTGAAAATAATATGG
>JAMOTX010000094.1 GCA_027062145.1 Candidatus Altimarinota bacterium
ATATTTGATATAACTATTTTATTTAATTCATTAATATTATTTACCTTAGCTTCTACTCATACGAATATTTTATCTCAATTTGTAGTTGAAATATTTCAACTAGGTAAATTTAAATTATTCTTTTTTAATACATCATAAATTTGCATTATATCTGTATTTTTTGATTCTATTTTTTCAATATCAAGATCAATAATAATATCACTTTTATATCACCCCACTATATCAATAGTTGTAAGATTATTTATTGTTTTTAATTTTTCTTTAATGATTGTAGCAATAGAACGAAGATATATATACTTTTCTTCTACATTTAATTCATTTCAATTATAACTAATTGCGTATGTTATTTGTGGTAAAGTTTCAGGATCAATAGTTGTAACAAAAGGCTCTCAAACTCATAATGGTTTAAGTCACATATTCTCTTGAAGCTTTTGTTGTAATCTAATTTTTGCTTTTTCTGCATCCTCTCAAACTTTAAATTTAACCATTGCAGCAGCATAATTATCTCATGCTGTTCAATATACTTCATCTATTCATTCAAGCTCCATTATCTTATTTTCAAGTGGAGAAACTATGTACTTAGAAACTTCATCACTTGATAATCAATTAGCGGGTATTACTATGCTAAAAGCAGGTACTACAATTGTAGGATTATATTGTTTAGGTATCAAAAAATAACTTCATATTCATGAAAGTAATGTAATAATAACTAAAACTAAAGTTAGTTTCCCGTTTTGTATGAAAAATTTTGCTATTTTTGCAAACATATTTTTTTAAAATTTATAAATTATTTTAATTTTTCTCAATCATAAAGATTTTCTTTTCAATCTGTTATAATAACTTCTCAAATATTAAGTCCTTTTATTTCTGAAAAACTATCATTTTGTCTCACTATTTTTATATTTTTAAATATCACTTTATTATCATCTATAACATAAACTCCAGGAATCATAAATTGAGAAATAATAGCATTATTTGAAATTAAAATATTATTTTCAGTTTTATTGTTAAATATTACTTTAACAAAGCTTCATATATTAATATTTTCTAATTCATTATTTAAACTTACTTCAACTCATACTTTTTTGGTAATCATATCTTTTGATAAATTTATATTTGAAATATATCAAGTAATTTGATTATTTATTCATTCAATTTCTAGTAATACTTCTGTTCATATAGATATATTTCTAGATTGTTTTTCTCAAATTTTAATATTTACAACTAATTTATCTGTATTAGATATACTTAATAATGGCATACCTCATCAAACAACTTGTCATACTTCAGACATCTTTTTTGTAATAATTCAATCTACAGGAGATATTATTTTTCAATTATTAATCATTACTCACGCACTATTTTGACTTCATTTAGCTTCATTGATTTTAGCATCGATTTCTCTTAATTTACTATTTTTTTGTTTTTTTAAAGATTCAAGTCATGCCAATATCTCATCCAATTGCATTTTACTAACATTTGATTTAGTTTTTACTTCATTTACTTTTCATTTAGACATTGCTATATACTGTATATGTGTATTTTTAGCTAATTCATATTGCTTATTTAATAAATCCATTTGCATTTTATATGCATTATTAAAATCACTTATGGATTGTCTTGATCATTTTAATCATAAAAAATATTCTCAAGAAACAGTAATTAAACTTGCTTCCACATTATTTCAAAAAGTTGAAATTTGATTTTTATAATTATTAATAGTTGCTTGAGTTAATTCAATATTTGCTATTGAGTCATCTAAAACATCATATGTATAAGATAATAGGGTTTTTAATTTTTCAGCTAATTTTTCTCACTTATTTAATCAATCTATAATATCTTTAACTTCTGGTTTTATTCAATCTATGTTATCATCATAAAACTTTTTATAATCATTAAATTCTAATAAAGTTTCATCAAATAATTCTTCAGTATCTTTTAATTTTTGAGCATTTTTAACTCATAAATAATCTTCGAATGAATCATTTTCGTCTTCATACTTACTAGTTCTTCATAATAATGCATCTATAAAATTAATTATATTTATATCCAATATAACAGAGCTAACAATAGCATCTTTAGAATTATCGTATATATGTAATTCTTTTGTATCAAGAACGTTTTTCATATGGTCTAAATTTGCTTTAGCAGTTGCTTCAGCAGTTTTTGCTGTTTCTAATTGAGCATTAGTTATTTCAACAGTATCTAATAATCAATCAGACAATCATTGTTTTCATAACTTAACTTGTTCAACCTTAGCATTCATTGATTTAATTTGTTGGTCAAACATATTTCTAGTATCATTTTTCATAGATATTAATGTATCTACAATACTTCTTGCAGCTGTATATCAAACTTTAGCTTCATTTGAGTCTAACCTTAATAGTAAATCACCTTTTTTAACAATATCTCATTGTTTTACATATATATCAGTTATTCTTCCTCAAACTTTTGGAGCAAGATTAACCATTTTATCTCACTGGATATATCAAACATAAGTATTATTTATATTTATTGATCATGAAAATACTGTTCAAGTTCAATAATAAATTTCATTTTTTTCTTTAATATCACTTCAACATGAAGTTAATAAAAGTAATAATAAAAATGTTAATAAAGTTATTTTTTTCATTTTGTATTTTATTAATAATTATTTTGTAAAAATTGCCTTTAAAGAATCTATAATTTCTAATATTTTATTATCTGAAATTTTATAAAAAACTTCTTTTCATACTTTCTCGGATTGTACAATTCACTCTAATTTCATTTTTCATAAATATTGTGAAATTTGTGATTGTGAAATGGTAGAACAACTCATAAGTTCAGAAACATTTTTTTCTTCATCTCATAAAAAACACAGTATTGCTAACTTATCTTTATTAGAAAAATTTTTCATAATAACTGCAATCTTATCTGCTTTTTCCATAATATATTTCATATATTCTTATATTAACAAATTATAATATATTAATATATTATTTAAAAAAATAAAAAAGCAAGTTTTTTTGCTTTTTTATTTTATAATTAATTAAATTAATTTTCATCTTATTCTTATTTTTTCTATTTTTTCACATTTCATATCACTTCAAATCTCAAATATAGCTCAATTAACAACATAATTTTTATCTAAACATTGTTCTATTTTTCATTTAGATAATCAAGTTAAAAATCTTTTTTCGACTGATTTATAATCAGCTCATATAACAGAAAATAATGGTCAATTCATTCATACATCTGATAAAAATCAAGTTCCCTTAGGTAAAATTAATTCATCATTAGTTTGAATATGTGTATGAGTTCAAAATATTGCACTTATTTTTCAATCTAGATGAAATCACATTCCATATCATTCAGCAGTTGCCTCTTTATGAAAATCTACAATTATTCAATCGAATTTTTCATCTTTTAATTTTTCTAATATATCATCTGCAGTTTCAAAAGGATTTGAAACCTTTTTATTCATAAATACTTCTCCTATCAAATGGATAACTAATAATTTTTTCCCATTATTTTCTACTATTTTATATCCTTTTCATGCTATTTTATAATCTTTATGTTCATAAAAATTTGCTCATCTAATTGCTTTTGAATTTTCTTCATCTAAATAGTCTTCTATTTTACTAATATTATCAAAAACATGATCTCATGTTGTCATTACATCAACTCACAAATCTGCAATTTCTCTTGCATGTTTTTCAATAGCTCATCTTCAAGAAGTAGCATTCTCGATATTTACTATCACGAAATCAGGATTATGTTTTTCTTTTAATTTTGGTAATTCCTTTGTTAATGCTGCTCTTCATACCCTTCCAAACACATCTCAAAATACTAATATTTTCATTATTTTTTAGTTATTATATTATTTCTTTTCTATAAAATGAAGTAAATACCATCATAAACAATCAATATATAAAAATAAAATTAAATATACTAAATAGTATAATATAAAATAAATTTATTTTAGTTTGTTTTTCTAGATCACTAATTGTCTTTCAATTAAATTCTACTTCTAAAGCTTCATAATAATAACTATTATTTCAAGCTAAAGTTGATTTTTGACTATCATCTAATGATAAATATAAACTATAATCAGATAAATATTTTGAATTATTATCTAACACTTTTCAAATATAATTAATAGGTGAAATTAATAAGATAAAAAGTACTATTAATACTGAAAATTTTAAAAATTTCAAAGTTCATTTAGTTCTTTTAAATGATTCTTTAATATAAAATGATACATTTAATTCTTTTTTATAAATACTATCATCTGAAAATAATAAAAAAGAAAATACAATTTTATAATATAAATACGCAAATCATAAAACAGAAACTATTCAAAATAATAAACTCAATAAAGAAAAATAATTAAACAATCCTGTTTTAACAACTTCTAAAGCGTTAGTTATAGAACCTGAAATTATAAATAAACCAGTCATTAAAACGACAAATAAAAGTATAGGAACTAATAATATTAAAATATTTAATAAGCTTAATTTTATATATTTATATAATCTGTTGTAATCAAAATATATTTCGTTTTTATACTCTAATATTTTTCAATCTAAATAATTATTATTTAATCTGAATAGTAATATATTTGAATATGAATATATAATAAAATATGAAACTAATATTAATAAAAGT
>JAMOTX010000095.1 GCA_027062145.1 Candidatus Altimarinota bacterium
GCCAGTAAAAAATAAAATGAGTATGTGAGATATTACTTTTATAAGACCAATGGCTTATATTAGAGAAAGAGATATTCTTAAACTTGCTTATTTAAACGAAATTCCATTTTCTTCATGTAATTGTCCAGTTTGAACAGATTGAACAAGAAATAAAATTAAAAATGAAATAGTTCGGGCAAATGAAAAAATATTTCCTAAATTTGTTGAAAATACATTTTGAGCATTAATAAAAGATTTTATAGAAAAATATGAAGCAGACTGATATTCCATGTAAAATAAAGACTAACAGTAATCAGTTAGTCTTTATTTAATTCAAAAAAATGCATTTTTTCTTCTGCTTCAAATGTCATAGCTCAAATATGAGGTGTAATTAAAACATTATCAAGCTCTAATAATTCTATTTTTGGATCAGCTGGCTCTTCTTCCCAAACATCTGCAAAATAATAAGTATTTGGATATTTTATTAAAAAATCTATTAATTTATTTTCATTAATTATTCATCATCTAGATGTATTTACTATTATTACATCTTTTTTTAAATTTTTCATCTCTTTTTGTCATAAAAAATTTCTAGTAGAATCAAACAAAGGCAAATGAAAAGAAATAATATCTGCATTTTTAAATAATTCTTTTTTATCTTCTACTTTTTTACATAAATTAAATTTTTCTATTTCTTCTTTTGATAGAAAAGGATCATAAATCAAAAATTCTTTTATTCAAAAACCTTTTAACCTTGAATACACTTTTTTTCAAATATTTCAAAATCAAAAAATAGATACAGTTTTTCATGAAATTGAAGGTCACATATATGCAAATCTATTTTCTATTCATTCATAACCATAATTTAACTTTCTAGTTAAATTTAAAATTCATCCAACAACTAAATCTGCAACACTATCTGCATTTGCTCATGGAGTATTTATGACCTTAATATCTCTCTTTTTACATTCTTCTATATCAATATTATCTAATCAAACCCCTACTCTCATAACATATTTTAAATTTTTGTATTCTCATAATAATTTTCTATCCGCTTTTATTCAAGAGCGAATAATTATAGCTTCAATTTCTGTATTTAAACAATCATTATGAAATCAAAAAAGTTTATTTCACTTTTTTAAATATTCCAAATATTCTATTTTAATTTCTGGTGAATCTTCTAAAATTTTTATTTTCATTATTCTAATTTAGTATTTATTAGTTATAAGTTTAATCTAAAGATATTTTTTGTAAATGTTTTTTGATTTATTAGTAAATATTATTAAAATACTATTAATTAATTTATAACAAATTACAATGAAAAAAATAATCACATTAATTATAGCAACTACTCTTTTAGCTTCATGTACTTGAAACAATGAAGAATTAATAAAAGAAGAACCTACTACTCCTAAAAATGAAGAAAAAATAGTAGAAAATGAAACAAATACATGAGAAATTGTTAAAGAAAACGAAACAGAAGATAATAAAGAAGTTGAAAAGAAAGAAGATACTAATAATAGTGAAGAAACAAAAGAAGATACTACAAATGAAAATACTGAAAGTAATACTGAACAAGAATTAGAATCTGAAGTAAATGATTTACTAGATGAATTTATTGATTCATTAGATGAATATGATAAATAAAAGTATTAGAAATAATATAATCAAACAAATAAATAAGGGAGATAAAAAAGCTCCTTTTTTGTTTTTGGGTAAAAATAATGATTTATTAAATTCTCAAGTTAAAGATTTAGCTCTAGATTTATTATTAGAATACAATATTCCCTCTTCATATTTATATACATTTGAAGACAACTGAGAAAAAATTAAAATAAAAGACATGAAATCTTTTGTAGAATTTTCAAACTCAAAACCTCCTTATAAATTTCAAATGTTTTTTATTGAAAATATATCTAGGTTTACTATTTCAGCTTGAAATAGTTTACTAAAATTTTTCGAAGAACCAGATGTGACAAATATTATTTTTCTTACAAATATATCTGAAAGTTGAATTTTAGATACAATATTATCCAGAGTACAAACTATTAATCTATGATGAGTAGAAAAAATAAAAAAAGATGATTTTTTATTTAGTATGTTAAAAAATTATATAGAAAAAAGAGACACTGAAATATTATCTTATTATTTCAGAACGAAACTAGAAAAAGAAGAATATATTAATTTACTTGAAAACATAATTATTTATTCTAAAGAAAATTTGGTATTAATAGATTATTTAGAGGAAATTGATGAAGATATAAATGCTATTAAACAAAATAATGTTATGGCAAAATATGTAGCAGATAAATGGTTAATGAAAATATAAAACATTTTTTTAAACTATTTCACTATAGAAAACTCATAATTAATTATTAAATTAAAATATGAATAAAAAGGCATTCACATTAATAGAACTAGTTGTTTGAATAACTATCTCAATGTTACTTATGGTATCAGTTGGGATTTTTGTGAATAATTGAATGGCAAATATTCTTACTCAACAAAAAGTAATAGAAAATACTACTAATTTAGCTGAATTCACAACAAATATACATTCGGCTATAAACCTAATAGACTCTTGAAGTATTTTTCCAGTAAAAACATTATCATGAGTTTTATTCAAAAGATGAGTAAATCTATGAGAATGATGATTTACATATATTTGAACAACTTTTTCAAATACTGATTTAAACTGAGATTGAATATATTGTAATTCATGAGCAGAAACAGTAAACACAAAACATGTATATATAAAAAATTTCATACCATTTGAAGAAAAAAATGAAGATATTTTTACTGATTATACTTGAAGCCTTATTTCTATAAAAACTGTCTGAAGTAATTTTTATAGATGATTTCAAAAAGAACATAGAGTTGCTATTAAAAAAGCTTGAAAATGGGAAACAATAATTTGAAAATGAGTATTTTGAGATAAATTTAAGGATTGATTATCTTGAACATGAATTTACTTAAATTCTCCTACTTGATTAGCCTATAATAACAAAATTTTATTTATTTCAGATACTTTAAATAATAGAATATTATATTACAATACAGATACAAAAAAAATATATAAACTTTTAGATGAAACAGATTGATTAAATGAACCAACATGACTTTATTATGATTCATGAGAAAAAGCACTATATATATCAAATAGCTGAAATTGAGAAATATTAAAATATTCTAGTAAAAGTAACTCCTATTCAACACTAACTATGAGTTGAATTACAGCTAATAATGTTAATAAAATAAAAGTATTTTTTTATAAAGCAAATTGAGATGCTGTTGATATTAGCTGACCTGATAAATGAGATGTAGAAACTAATTTATCAACAAGTGAAGATTTTTTTAATATAAATTTAAATAAATTAAGATACTATTTTGTAAATTATTCATGAACTGATCAATCTATAAATGAATGTAATTGAAATTCATGAAACGAAATTTTAGTTTCATGAGATCCTGTTAAATGTACAGATAACTGAACATGACAGACTTCAACATATAATGACGTTAATTTCAGTGATTCTGAAATTAAAATTAAAGATATATCAAACTGATTTACAGATAATTGAAGCTATTATATAAATTTAAAATTATATAATTTAGATACTGAAATTTACAATAAATATTATCCTTATTTCACAAAATCAGATAATGATATACTTACACCTGAAGATAATATATTAGAGGTTTATAAGTCTAATTTAAAATATCCAACTTGAATATGGTATGATTCATGAATCAAATACAATGAATTTTGAAATAAAGTTTGAAGAGATTTTAATAATATAAATTTTTCTTTACATGAAGCAGACACAATTTTAAAATCACCTATTGAAAAATTAGATAGCTATATAGAAAACCAAAGTCTTACATTAAAATTAAGCTATTATAAAAAATATAATTGTTATAATATAGATGATAATTCAAAAAGAACTTATTTATTTAAAAAGAATTTAAAATAAAAAACTAGAAGATTAATCTTCTAGTTTTTTATTTATAAATTTTAATAATTTTTCTTTAAAAATTTTCTTATCAAATTTTTCAGCATGTTTCCTTATTTCTTTAAAATCAAAATTTATTTCTTCAAAATTTTCTATAATTTTATTTAAAGATTCCACACTTTGTTTATCAAAAAATATTCATGTTTTTCAATCTATAACTGTTTCTAAAGCTCATCATCTATTATATGCTATAACAGGTGTTCAACAAGCCATAGCTTCTACAGGTACAAGTCAAAAATCTTCTTCTGGTGGAAATAAAAAAGATTTAGCATTTGAAAATAATTCCTTTGTTTCTTCCCTAGATATATTTAATCTCCACTCTATATTAGGTTTAGATTTTTCTTTTAATTCTTTATATAACTTATTATCAGTATTTGTTACTAATATTATTTTTTTCTTATTTTGATTAAAAGTATCAACTATTAAATCAAATTTTTTATAAGGAATACATCTTCAAACATATAAATAAAAATCTTCTTTTTTTTCATTAAGTTTAAATTTATCTATATCTATACTTGGATAAATTACTTCTGATTCTCTATCATAATATTTAGTTATTCTATTTTTAGTATTTTTAGAATTTGCTATAAAATAATCTGGAC
>JAMOTX010000096.1 GCA_027062145.1 Candidatus Altimarinota bacterium
TATATGTTTTAACGTTACTTACTGTTAATATTCCATCTGGACTATTATAACCTATTTCTTTTTGAAATTTTTGAAGGGCTTTTTTTGTTCAGTTACCAAATTTTCAATCTGCACTAACTATTTTTTCTCAATTTTTATTTTTATAAGTAGCTTTAAGTAAGCCTCTTTGTATCAAAAAATCTTGCAAAGCCATTACATCAGCTCATTTCATTCATTTTTTTAAAGATCTAGTGAAAACATCTGTATTTATAACAGATTCTTTTTCATCAATAACTACTTCATCAGTAACTACTGTAGTTTCTAATCTTAACTCCTCAGTTTGAATAGATGCTTCCTCCACGATAGCATCAGTAAGTTCAGAATATTTATTTAATATTCTTAAAACTCTAGCATCTCTATAAAGTTGATCTTTTATTCAGTCTGAAACAGCTTTGTTTAATTCAGATTCATTATCTTTATATTTTTCTAATAAAGCTTTATATTCAGTAATAGTTAAAATATCAGATGAAGTAACTGCTTCGTTAACATCAGAAGAAAGTCATTCTGCTCATCAAACTTGATTACTCATAATGAAATATGTAAATAGTAGTTTATATTGTTTAATAATATGTAACATAATTTATATTTAATAAATATTTTTTAATAACATTAATATAATATCATATATAATTAATATAAAACAAATAAAGAGCTTGACTATTTGCAATAAATATTTATTTAGACAAAAAAAAAGATAGATTATAATAATCTATCTTTTTTAATAAAATTAAGCTCTTGATTTAAATTTTAATATACCAAATCCTAAAACCATTGATAATATTAATAATAATATATATTCGGCTGGACCAGTTTGTGGTAATTTTTTAGGAACTACAACTTCTTTTATTTCAGCTGCTCATGCAGATTTAAATAAAACACATTCTCTATGTTCATTGTTATCCATAGTAATTTCACCATCTTCTAATATATTATGAGTAGAAATTGGAAAAACCAATAGACCAACGTTTTCTCAATCACTAGCAGTATTAGTATCTAATGTAAATACAGAAGATAAAGCACTTTTAATCCAAGTTATTGATTCACCTGACGGTAAAACAAAACCTTCATATTCATCACTATATAAAGCATTGAATTCATCAGTATAAGCCCAAAAATTATCTTTATCAGGTCATTGAGTCCAAGAAGATTGTTCACCTGCTAAATTAATCATTTCTGGGTCTAATTGTTCTTCTTTGAAAAGAAGTTTTGACACTTCAGTAACATTCATCCAAATATCACTTAATAATCAAATATTATTTCATTCAGATTTAGATCCTCAATCAAAACATTGATTACATGAATTTTCAGAAAAAACTGAATCAGTAGAACAATCAACCTCAGTATAAGCAGCAAATGATGGAGTTACTAATGCTAATAGAGAAACTGTAATTAATAATCTTTTAAACATATGAATAGGATTTATATATTAAAATAACAGCTATATAATACTAAAAACAATAAGAAGTGTCAAAATATTTGACACTTCTTAGCTTTACTTCTTTAATATTTTATTTACAGTAAATTGTTGAACTAACATAAACAATGTAGATATTCACCAGTATATACCTACTCATGCAAATAAACTAAATGTAAATACTCATACCATAGCTGGCATTCAATATAGCATAAATTTATTCATTACTTCAGGATCTGGCATAAACTGACTATATCATTCATCTCATTTCTTCTTTTCTAAAACTACTCATTTTTTATCAGCTTCTTTTCAAGCCAATGATAATTTAATTTGAACAAATTGAATTAATGCAACTGTAACAGCTAATATTAATCCTGATATTCCACCTGATCATAGTAAATCAAGTCAGAAAAAATCATAATTAATTGTATTTAAATCAAAATTTGAAAGAAATGCATATGTATAGAAAAAATTAGATGGATCTTTTATTGATAATATAATATTATATATTACTAATAAAATTGGCATTTGGATTATTAAAAAACCACATGACCCCATAGGATTTACTTTTTCTTTTTTATAAAGTTCCATAAGTTTCATTCATAAAACTTGTTGTTGTCATTTATATTTTTCTTGTATTTCTTTTATTTTTGGTTGAACAGCTTGAAGTTTCTTTTGAGAAACCATCATTTTATGTTGAGGATATAATAAAACAATTCTTATAATTGTTGTAATCGCTATTATTGCCCATCCAAATACTCAATTAAATAAATCTAATAAAAATATCATTAAATTATAAATTGGAGCATAAAATAATCATACAAAAATTTTCTTAAATGATCAGTTATTCTCTAATTCAAATTGCTCAATATATTCTTTTCAATCTATTTTTATATTTAATGTATATTTTCAAATTGTTTCAAATTTTGTATATTCTGAAGAATAATCTATAACAGCTCATGATAATGAATTAATTGTAATATCTTTACAAAATCATTCGTCAAAAATTATATTTTCTCAAGAAAAATTAATTTTAACATCATCACATGTATTTAAAACTAACCCTGTCGATGTATTATTTTTTATATTTAATATAACTGAAGCAGGTATATTGTAACTACTATCAGAAAATTGAAAACTTAATGTATTATCACTTTTAACTTCTGGTTTATCACTAAATAAATTTATAACCAAAACTGTTAATAGTACTATTAGTAATATATCTAAAACCTTTTTCATCCTCCTTATATTTTATTTAATAAAAACTTAATATCTTTCTTAAAATTAAGTATACATTTTTCATCATTTTTATCTAGTTTTGTTTGTTTTTTTACAACAAAAACAAAATCTATTCCTCTTTTACTTTCTAATTTATCAGAAGCTATATCATAAAATCTTCTTCTAAAAAAAACTCTGTCTACATTTATTTTTACTGATTTTCATCAAATAACAATTCCAAATCTATTTTTTTCTAAATTATTTCTTAAGTGATTTAAAACGATTCAATATGAAAAAAAAGGCTTTCATCTAGTCAAAACCTTTTTTACTTCTCTTTCAGATAATCTATTTTTTTTTGAAATCACTCTATGTAATAATTACAAAACTAGATATTATTTAATTTTTCTAACGTAGTTACCTTTACCATCAAAAGCAGTTTTTTTAGCAGTACCTCAAGCAATAATATGCATTTTTGGTTTACCGTTAATTTCTTGATATCTTTTTGGATAAGAAACAGTTAATTGATGTCTACCTTTTCTTCTTCTGTTTTTTAATACATTTCTACCACCAACTGTAGAACTTCTTTTTAAAAATCCATGAACTCTAAGTCTTTTTCTTTTTTTTAATTTACCTAACATAATAGTTTAAGTTTATATATTAATATTGATTTTTTTTAATTTCTAAAAGGGTGTATATAACCTTCTGAAAATTGCCGACATATCATATTTAAAAGACATGATTTGTCAAAAGATTTTTTTTAAGTTTTTATTAACTAATTGTAGTTCCCTCTCTTTTTCATTCAATAGCATTTAATATAGCTCCTGTTTTTCCCATATTTACTACTTTTAAAATCTGGTTATTTTCTTTAGCTAAAGATACTGCAGTTTGATCCATTATTTTTAAATTTTTACTTATAACTTCATCATAACTAATAGTTTCAAAGAATTTAGCATCAGGATTAGTAACTGGATCTTTATCATAAATTCCATCAACTTTAGTTGCTTTTATCATCATATCACATTTAAGTTCTAATGATCTTAAAACACCTCATGTATCAGTAGTAAAATAAGGATTACTGGTTCATCATGTACAAATAACTATATAATCATCATCAATATATTTTCTAGCTATATTTTTATTATATTTTTCTATAAAATTTATTCAATTTGGATCCATAACAACTGCCTTTATTCATGATTGCTCTAAAAAATTTTTTAAAACAACTCAATTAAATACAGTTGATAACATACTTAGATTATGAGAGTCTGATGAATCTACTCAATTTTTAATTAAATCACTTCATCTATAAATATTTCAACCTCAAACAACTATAGCTAATTCTATATTTTTTTCTTTTAATTCTTTAATCTTTAAAACAACATTATTTACATATTTTGGATCTATACCAAAATTTTTCTCTCATTTAAGTGCTTCCCCTGATATTTTTAATAGTACTCTCATTTTTTATTATTTTATTATTTTAAAATTTCCTTAAATAAATCATCTGTTATTTCTAATATAGCAAAATTTTCATTTTCTATTTTTAATTCTTTATTTTTTTCTCAAATATTTTCTTTTGTAACTCAAGTTCAAGTTTCTAGTTCTTGTTTTCAATATATTCATTGATAAGGTAAATAATAATGTTTTTCATATATATATTTATCTTCATCAAGCCTAATAACATAAAAACTAATTCATTCTTTGTCTTTTATTGGACGACATGTATTCCAATAAAAGTATCAATTTATTCTATCTGCTAAAACAGAAGTAATTTTTTCACATTCAACTCAAGTAACTGATTCACTTTTTATTTCTAATCACCTTAAATCAGTATATCAAATTTTTCATTCTCATAAATCAATAGGATTTCAAAATTTTTCATTAACTGGTAACTTTGAAATATCTAATAATTCTAAA
>JAMOTX010000097.1 GCA_027062145.1 Candidatus Altimarinota bacterium
AGTTTCGGATGAGATATTTAGTACACTTGGATTCAAACATAAAATGAAAGAGGAGGAATAAAAAATCGTAGCTAAGCTACGATTTTTTACATTTTTATAAATCACATCATTTTTATAATAAATCTATTTAATTTATTAATTATTTTTATTTTAGTAATATATTTAAATACTATAAAACTTGAAGACAATCAGACTAAACTTCATACAATTATATCTAAAGGCCAATGTACTCATAGTATAACTCTAGACATTAACATAAGTATAACAAATGGAGTAAAAAATAATCATATTTTTTTATATCATGCCAAGAATAAACTAGTTAAAAATGAAATTGCTACAGTAGCGTGATCAGAAGGGAATGATGCGTCTGGTAAATGTTTTAATAATAATTTTCATGTTCATTCAAGAACTGTTTCAGGTCTATCTATATGAATTATTTGCTGAATTATTAAGCTAATTATTATTCATAATAAAACAGAATAAAAAATATATATTAAATTTTCTTTTTGTAACAAATTTTTTGTTAAATTTATTTCTGTTAAGATAGTAGTATCCTTTTTATATGTATAATATAACCAAAATCATATTAAAAATATTGGTAAAAAAAATATAGGAGTGTCAGCTAAACATAATGTCATGTATTGAACTACATCATAATTTAAAAGAGAATTTAGATAAATTAACACTTCTTTATTTATTTCTTGTATCATATTTTAAGTATAATTATAATTAATATATTTTTATTCTACATTTATAAGAAAGAAAGTAAAAAAAACTTTTATTTTTTGCAAAAATATAATATAATTAAAGTCTATGAATTTAATTAACAAATAGCTAAAAATATATGTTTGAAAAGAGAGAAGAAATAAACGTTCCTAAAATTATAACAAATGATATTTTTCCTGATGATCATAAGTATTTAACTTTTTTAAAAAAAGTTTTTCGTCATGAATTTAGAAAAAATTGATTTAGAAGAATATCAACAGATATAATAGAAGATTGAAAATTTAGAAAAAATGCTGAAATAGGTATTATGTCAGCATATTTAAATAATGAATGTGCTTCAGAAATTCAACCTATATATTATTATTATATGGATCATTTTCTTAATAAAGATGACAAACAAACTGAAAGAATAGGGTGAGAAATTATTTGAGAAAATGATGCTATTTTGGATGCTATTTCTATATATATTACTTGTTCTGTTTTAAATCAAATTTGATTAAAAGATACATTTAAAATTAAAATAAATTCAACTTGAATCGAAAAAGAAAAAGTAAAATATTCTGAAGAATTACAAAGTTTTTATGAAAATAAAAAACATATGCTTTCTGAAGAATCATTAAAATTATTAGAAACAAATCCAATGCTATTACTTGCTAGTGAAGACGAAGATGAAAAAATCATTGCTACACAAGCACCTTCTATGATTAAATTCCTTAAAAAAGATTCAAAAGCACATTATGCTAAGTTTACAGAATATTTAGATATATTAGACATTCCCTATGAAGAAGATCATACTTTAGTTTCTGATAATGATTATACAACTAATTCTATTTGGGAATTTGAATGAAATAATTGAGAAAAAATTGGTTGAGGTGCTAGATATAATAAATTGGCAACTAAGCTTTGAAATCCTAAAGATATCCCAGCAACAGGTTTTCATACAGATATATTTGTAATAATTGAGATGTTAAAGGAAAGAAATATAAGTCTTAAAAATAAAGATGAAATTGATTTATTTTTTGTTCAATTGTGAGATGAAGCAAAAGCCGTAGTACTACCTCTATCTTTAGCTGCAAGAAGTGCATGAATTAATACTGTAGTTTCTCTATGAAC
Source organism: Candidatus Altimarinota bacterium (assembly GCA_027062145.1). GTDB lineage: Bacteria > Patescibacteriota > Gracilibacteria > BD1-5 > UBA6164 > UBA6164. The sequence goes on from JAMOTX010000097.1 coordinate 1,840, forward strand.
TCCATCAATGAAGGAACAAATGTTAAAGGCAAATAGATCAAATGCAAAATTTGTAGTATTAGTTTGATTAATGGAAGCAAGAAATGGTATATTCCAAGTTAAAGATACTGTAGCTTGAACTCAAGAAGAAGTAAAAAAAGAAGAATTAATAGAATATATTATTTGAAAAATAGGTTCTGATAAATTAGATTTTTATATTCCTACTAGTGATTTAATAACTGAATAATTATGTGGTATGTTTATATCTTAATGTGTTCTGATAATACTTTATATACTGGTGTTACTACTGATATAAATAGAAGATTAAGACAACATAATTGAGAAATAATTTGATGAGCAAAATATACAAGAGTAAGACAACCAGTAAAATTAGTATATAAAACTGAATTTATTAATAGATCTGAAGCTTGTGTAGAAGAAAGTAGAATTAAAAAATTAACTAGAAAACAAAAAGAAGAATTAGTAAAAAAAAGATAGTTAAATATTTATTTAACTATCTTTTTTATTTTAACTGTTTATAATAATAAAAATAATATTTTAAAAATATATATGACAAAATTTATTAGAGTAGAAGAGGTTAAATTAACTTTAAATGATGATGAAAACCTTTTAAAATGAAAAATAATAAAAATATTATGAATTAAAAAAGAAGATTTATTAGAATATAATATAGTAAAAAAAGCTATAGATTCTAGAAATAAAAATAATATTCTTTTTATTTATTCTATTGATACTATTATAAAAAATCAGGAAAATTTTTTTATAAAAATATCTAGTTTCCTTAGTGTCAACATGAAGAAACATAGAATTAAAGAAGTAGATAATTTTGAATATATAATAAAAAAAATTATTAAAAAATCAAAAAATAGACCAGTAATTATAGGTAGTTGACCTGCTTGATTATACGCTTGAATTATCATGGCAGAAGCATGACTTAATCCCATTATTATTGAAAGATGAAAAGATGTTGATAGTCGTATAAAAGATGTAGAAATATTTTCAAATACTTGAAAATTAGATGTAAATTCAAATATTCAATTTGGAGAATGAGGTGCAGGTACTTTTTCAGATGGGAAACTTTATACACTTATAAATGACCCAAGAAGTAAATATGTATTTTCAGAATTAATAAAAGCATGAGCTCCAGATACAATAGCTTATGACGCAAAACCACATATAGGTACTGATAATCTAAGAATATTAGTTAAAGTTCTTAGAAATAAAATTATTTCACTTTGATGAGAGGTGAGGTTTGAAACTTGTATGACCGATATAGAAGTAATAGATAATAAATTAAAATCTATTACCTTAAACAATAAAACTAAATTAGAAACTGAAGATTTGATAGTTGCAGTATGACATTCTGCTCGTGATACCGTTACTATGCTTTTTGAAAGGTGAGTTGAAATGAAAGCAAAACCGTTTGCTATGTGAGTAAGGATAGAGCATAATGCTGATATGATAAATAGATCTCAATATGGAGATTCATGTATTAATCCAAAATTAGAAACTGCTAGATATAAATTAGTAAACCACCATGCTGAAGCTAGATCAGTCTATTCTTTTTGTATGTGCCCAGGATGATATGTTATGGCTGCTTCAAGTGAAAAAAATAGACTTTGTATAAATGGTATGAGTGAATATGCTCAAGATAGTTGAGTATCAAACAGTGCATTATTAGTACCTGTTACTCCTGAAGATTTTTGATCAGATCATCCATTAGCATGAATAGAATTTCAAAGATTATTTGAAAGTAAAGCTTTTATAGCAGGATGAAGTAATTATAAAGTACCGGCTCAGTTAGTATGAGATTTCTTAGCAAAAAGACCATCTACTAAATTATGAAAAATAAATTCTACTTATATGCCTGGTATTAAACTTACATCTCTTGATGAATGTTTACCAGAATTTATAGCAGATGCACTTAGAAAATCATTTCCTGCACTTGATAGAAAAATTAAATGATTTGCTAGTAATGATGCAATTCTCACAGCTATAGAGGCAAGAAGTTCATCAGTTGTAAAATTTACACGTGACAAAGAAACTTGTGAATCAAATATTGTTTGATTATATCCATGTTGAGAATGAGCATGATTTGCATGATGAATAACTTCTTCAGCAATTGATTGATTAAGAGTAGGGGAAAGTATTATTGAAAAATATGTTTAATTAAAATAAAAAGCACTATAATAGTGCTTTTATTTTAATTCATAAAATTCCTGAGTGTCTATTCATAATTTTTCCATTGCGTCATTTAATTTTTCATTAGTTATAAATCCTTCTTTTATAAGAATTTCTCATAATAGATCAACTATAGCTATATATCAACCTGCTTTATCTGTTTTTTGTTGTTCTTGTATTTTTTTAGCTAGTATTAATTCTTCAGATTTTATTAATCACTCTAATACAAGATATTCTCATAACATTATTGCTCATGATTCAATATAATATTTTACATAATCAGAATATGTTATTTTTCATTTATCTAATAATTTTATTATATGTTTTTCTATTTTTTCTGGGCTTAGTGTCTCTATATCTAAATTTTCAGGTATTTTAGCTAATCAATCTCTTACTAAAATTTTTACCAAGTTTTGACTATTCTCTATATTATTATTTTTATCCATATTAAATAATATAAATTCTTTTTTTGAATCTATATTTGATTGAGATGAT
>JAMOTX010000098.1 GCA_027062145.1 Candidatus Altimarinota bacterium
TGATGTATTAAATATACTTGAAAGTTGATTAAGTATGCAAAAAAAAGAGAAAATATTTTTTGATATTTTTTGATTACAATGAATGATAATATTATTTAATTATTATTTTGAATGAACTGTTTTAAAAATGATTTATGATAAATCAATTCCTTTAGGATCATTATATTTAGAAAAAATACATAAATTACCTAAGTGAAAATTTGAAGAAATGAACTTAGAAGAAAATAATAGTTGAAAGCCATTTACTGCTTATAATATATTAGAAGATGAAAATTGAAATATTAGATTTATAGATACTGATAATAGACCATTAAATATTTTTCATCCACTTAATTTAATATGAAATTGGATGACGAAAAAAGCATTAAGAGATGTTCAAAAAATTAAATATATATTAGAAAATTATAAAGAAAAGAACCTAGATTAATCTAGGTTCTTTTCTTTATAATTACATTTTTCTAAAAAAGGACAAGTAGAGCATTTTGGCTTTCTTGCAACACAATGATATCTTCAAAAAAGAACAAGTGTATTATGAAGCATTCCATGGTTTTCTTTAGTAAATCACTTACTTATTTTTTTATCAGTTTCATTTGGTGACTTAGTTTTCACAAGTCATAATCTATTTAAAACTCTATGAACATGAGTATCTACACCTATGTATGGAGCATCTTCTATTACTGCTAAAAATACTTTAGCAGTTTTTATTCATACTCACGGCAATTCTGTTAATTGTTCTATTGTTCTAGGAATTTTAGATTCATATTTATTTATTAATATTTCACAGGTTTTATAAATATTTTTAGATTTATTATTAAAAAATGAAACACTATCTATAAACATTATTATTTCTTCTACTCATAGATTTATTCAGTCTTGAGGAGTTTTTAAAAATTCAAAAAAGTTTCTATTTATTTTATTTACTTGTTTATCTGTGGCTTGTGCTGACATTAAAATAGCAATAAGAAGTTGGAATTCATTATTGTATACTAATTCTGTTTTTGCATCAGGAAACATTTTATTTAATGTTTCAGCAAAGTATGGTATATCTCTTTTAAGCATTTAATAGTTTGTTAGCTAAGTCTATTTCGTTTTGTATTAAATCGTTTCTCCCTGGAATAAAAACTCATTCTAGAGTAATTATTATATTTTTATATTTGTTTAAATTAAAATTAAATCATTTTTCTAAACAAGCTAATGCGTGAGGTGTTTCTATTTCTGGATTATCAGAATAATAATTTTTATTTACTACAGAAAAGTGTATTTTATTAGGAAATTGAACTTTATCAAAGTCAGAGTAATCTATATTATTTTCTTCAGCATGATTTATATCAAAAGTAAATCATGCTTCAGGGAATTGTTTAAATAAATTTATCAACTCTTCAGGTTGTTTGTGGCTTTTTTTTCTTATATCCATATTTTCAAATGAAATATATTTTTCTATATCTTTTGTTAATGAATTAAAATCAGTTGCATCAGGGTGAAGAGTAAAATGATGAAAATTTGGTATGATTTTTATACAATAATTTATCCATTCAACATCATTTTTATTAAATCACATTAAGTGTAAAGTATTATATTTGTATTTAGATAATTTTTCTAATTCTTCAGTTGAAAATTGATATCAATGTTTTACTACTATTTCAAGACCATTAAATCACGTAAATCTTTCTACATGATTTAATGTTTCAAGTAGACTATAATTATAATACCAAAAATTTCCTACTCATATATTTATTTTATTTTCCATTTTTGTTTTTGTAATTAGTTATTTTAATTATAATACTAAAAAATTAACTTTTAAAAAGAAAAAATGTATAATGATTGATTTTATTTAGAAGAACCAGTTTGAAATAATGTTTTTTCTTTTGAAGAAAGAAAAAATAAGAAATTATATATTCCAAAATTAATAAAAATAGATAATTTTAATGAGATAAAATTACAAAAAGATAAAGAAAAAATAGCTTTTGAGGATTTTGATTTTAATGATAAATTATCTACAAATTATTGACTTGAAAATTTTTATGAGATAGATTGGAAAGGAAAAAAAACATACCTTTTTGATAATCATAATCATGCTTTTTATTTTTGGTATTCAGCTAGAAATAAATGAATTATTTGAAATGATAATACTTTAATACATATCGATGAACATGCTGATACTAGAGATAATAATAAGATTTTAGATAAAAATAATAGTAATGATTTAGATAAAGTTTTTAAATTCACAAATGAAGTTTTAAATGTAGGGGATTATATTATACCTGCTAAAAATGAATGACTTATCTGAGATATAGTACAAATAAGAAATACTTCAAATTTAGAAGAATACTTAAAAAATAAAGATAAATATAAAGAAAATATTATTTTAAATCTTGATTTAGATTTTTTTCAAACAGATTTAGATTTTATTGATTATGATTTAAAGAAAAAAGTAATATTAGATGCTGCAGAAAAGGCATCTATTATAACAATTTGTACTTCACCATTTTTCATTGAACAAGAATTAGCTATAAAAGTATTTAAAGATATTTTTTCATAAAATCGTTTTGCATTTTAAAACTTTATAAATATAATCTTCTCATAATTTATTTATTAATTACGCGAATTATGACTGTAAAATTAAACAAAGAAAATTTTGAAGAAACTATTAAATCTGGTGTTACTTTAGTTGATTTTTGGGCTGAATGGTGTGGACCATGTCAAATGATGTTACCTATTTTAGATACTTTTTCTGATTCTATGGGAGATAAAATGACTGTAGCTAAAGTTAATGTTGATGAAGCTCCTGAAGTTGCTGGTCAATTTAGAGTTATGTCTATTCCTACTTTAATTGTATTTAAAGATGGACAACCAGTTGAAACATTAGTAGGTGTACAACAAGCTGATCAATTAGAAGCTGTTTGTGCTAAATACTTATAGTATTCAAAAAATAAAAAAGAGAAAACGAAAGTTTTCTCTTTTTATTTAAACTAAATTTTGAAAAATACTACCTTCAAAATTTAGTGTTTCGAAATAATCAGTTAAAGTTTGTTTTCTTCTGATTAATTTGAAATCATTTATTTCAGAATTCCAAAGAATCTCTGCAGGTCTGAGTTTTGCATTATAATTAAAACCCATAGCATGACTATGTGCTCCAGCATCATGAATAATAAGAAATCGTGATATTTTAAATCCAATATATGGAAGTTTTCTATCTATAGCAAATTTATCATTATTTTCACATAATGAACCAGTTATATCAAAAATACCTTCTTGTTCATCTACATATTGTGTAGATTGAGGGAAGCTTATATGATGATAAGTATCATACATACCAGGTCTCATTAAATCAGCCATTGATGCATCAACACCTATATAATTTTTATAGGTATGTTTTTTATGTTTAATAGCAGTTATAAGATAACCATAAGGACCTGTGATCATACGACCCATTTCCATAACTATATTTAAAGGGTTTTTTCTATCTTTAAATAGTTGATCATAAACTTTTTTCATTTCAGAAGAAATAATATTTAAATCAACTTTTTTATCTTCAGGTTTATAGGGAATACCTATACCACCACCAAGATTCACAAATTCAAAAGTTATTCCAACTTTTTCTTCTATTTCAATAACAGTTTCAAAAAGTATTTTTGCAGTTTCAACAAAATACATTGGATCAAGTTCATTTGATGCGACCATAGTGTGAATTCCAAATCTTGTTACACCAGATTTTTTAAGTATTTTATATGCTTTAAAAAGTTGTTCTTTAGTCATTCCATATTTTGCATCTTTAGGATTTCCAATAATAGGATTTCCTTTTTTTGCATCACCTGGATTATAACGACAACATCCAATAAAGCCTATATTTCCAACTTGTTTTTGGAAAAAATCTATATGTTTAATATCATCAAAGTTGATAATGGCACCTAGTTTCTGCGCTTTTTTAAAATCTTCTACAGGTGTATTATTTGAAGTAAACATAATATTTTCTCCAACAATTTCAACAGCTTCAGATAAAACTAATTCACCAAGACTACTACAATCCATACCGCATCCTTCTTCTTTTAATATTTTAAGAATATAAGGATTTGGACATGCTTTAACAGCATAGTATTCTTTAAAATTAGGTATCCAAGAAAAAGCTTTTTTGAATTCTCGAACATTTTTTCTAATTTCTATTTCATCATATAGATAAAATGGTGTACCTCCAGCTATTTTACTAGCTTCTAATATATGATTTTCCGAAAAAGGAATTTCATCTTTTTTTTGTTTTAGACTCATTTTTTCTCCTTTTATTTGAGTAGATATAGTATATTAAATAAATTACAAAGTCAAACTTGATAATGTCAAGATTTATAGTAATATAGATTTGCTAAAAAATAAAAATAAAGGAGAAGTTGTGAATTTAGAATATTCAATAGATATACCTAAAAGTTTAACAATGCAAGAAGCATTAAAAAATGTTTTAGGTTTATTGCAAAAGAATTAT
>JAMOTX010000099.1 GCA_027062145.1 Candidatus Altimarinota bacterium
ATTGAACTCCGGTTACTGCCTTGAGAAGGCAGAGTCCTAACCACTAGACGATGGGATCATATTTATATGTAAAATTATTATATTTATTTTGAAAAATAGGCAAGAAAAAAGAGGATTATTCCTCTTTTTTAGATTTAAGCTGATATAGTAATTTTTACGAATTTATTTTCAGCATCAGTAAATTTACCCATTACAATTATAATTCAATCTATTAACCACCAAATTCATAATCCTCATAATGTAAGTAACATTAAAATTCATGTTCATATTTTTCAGTTATAGAATCTATGTATTCACAATGCTCATAGAAAAAACCATAAAATAATAGTAATTAGCCATGTAGTATTTATTTTAGTTTCCATATTTTTTTTATATTAAAAATATATAAGTATTTAAACTATAATTATTAAATGATAAAAAACAAAAAAAGAAGTAAATTAATACTTCTTTTTTATTTGAATTATGCTAATTTAGCAGCAATTTCTGCTTTAGTTAATCCATCAACATCAGTAGTTATACCAGCTGATCTAGCAGTACCTTGAGCAATTTTCATTGCACCAGCTAAATCTACAGAATTTAAATCTACTTGTTTTTCTTCAGCAACTTCTTTAACTTGATCAAAAGTTAAGTGAGCAACTTTATCTTTTTGAGGTACACCTGAACCTTTTTTAATATTAGCTTTTTTAAGAACTAATGTAGACATAGGTGGTTGTTTAACAACAAAATCAAAAGTTCTATCTTCATAAACAGTAATGATAACTGGTAATTTAACACCCATTTTATCTTTAGTTTGATCGTTGAATTGAGATGTAAATTCTTGAATTGGAACACCATATTGACCTAATGCAGGACCAACTGGAGGAGCTGGATTAGCTTGTCCTCAATTAATTTGTAACTTTATATATCCTTTTATATCTTTAGCCATTTTTGTAGTTTTAGTAATTATTATTTTGATTATAAGTTTTATAAAAATTCTTTCAAACTTGTTTTCGGGTGAAACAGAACTAATTATATAACTACCTCGTATATGAGGATTTTAGAAGCAGAGGTATTCTATAAAAAAAACATTAAAAATCAAATCTTTTTTATGCTTTATGAAAATTTTTTAAAAATTGTCAAAGGGAAATTTTATAAACTCTTGTTTTATTGCTCTAAATACGTACAAAATAGTTAATTTATTTATTCATTTTTTTAATATGAAATACTTAATCAGTTTGGTTTTCTTATTTATTGTATGAGCATTTACGTTTACTTTAGATATTCCAATGGAAACTAGGTATTTTGTATTATTTGCTGCACTTGTTTGAGGGTATATGGCAATTAATATTTGAGCTAATGATGTAGCTAATAATGTATGACCTGCAGTTTGATCAAAAGCTTTAACTATTTTTGGAGCTATTGTGATAGCTGCTATTTTTGAATTTGCCTGAGCGGTAATAGCTGGTTGAGAAGTAGTTAAAACTATTAAGAAATGAATTATCGATATTTCAGGTTTTACTGATCCTATGATGTTTATTTTTGCAATGATAGCAGCTTTAGCTGCAGCAGCCATTTGGTTAAACATTGCTACATATTTTAAAGCTCCAGTTTCTACTACTCATTCAATAGTATGATGAATTATGTGAGCATGAATAGCAGCTTTTGGAGTTAGTGTTGTAGAATGGGGTACTATGTGAAAAATAGCAGCTAGTTGGATTATTTCTCCAGTTATTTGATGAATTATTGCAGCATTTTTTCTATATTTAATTAAAGTAAATGTTTTATATAAAGATGATAGGGTAAAACAAGCTAAAGTTTGGGTTCCATTTTTTGTATCAATAATGAGTTGGGCATTTTCAACTTATATAATTATTAAATGATTAAAGCATTTAATAAAAATAGACTTTTTGTTTGCTAGTTTAATATGATTACTTATTTGATTGATTACTTATTTTCTTGTTAAAAAAAGTATTTTTAGAAAATCATCTAAAATGAAAAATAATAGAGAATCAATTAACAATTTATTTACTGTCCCATTAATATTTGCTGCTGCTTTATTATCATTTGCTCATTGAGCGAATGATGTAGCTAATGCAATTTGACCACTTAGTGCAATTTATGATGCAGCTGTTAATTCTAGTATTTCAACTAAAGTGAGTATTCCTTTATGGATTATGTTGATAGGGGCAGGTTGAATTACTGTTTGATTGGCATTATTTGGACCTAGGATAATTAAAACAGTTTGAAATGAAATAACAGAGCTTGATAAAATAAGAGCGTTTACAATAGCATTATCAGCTGCTATAACAGTTATAATAGCTTCTCAGCTTTGATTACCAGTAAGTTCTACCCATATTGCTTTAGGTTGAATATTTGGGGTATGATTTTTAAGAGAATATCTTCATAATAAAAAAGATTCAAAAAAAGAAATTTTTGTAAAAAGAGACCAAGTTTGGAAAATAGCTTGAGCATGGATAATTACTGTTCCATCTGTTGCATTCATGTCAGGATTAATTTATGTATTACTTTCAAATATTGCATAAAAAAAGCATTAATTTATATTAATGCTTTTTTCTTTTTTCTAATACATATCTTATTATTTGATCTTTTCTTTTTAAAGTTTTCATTTTTCTTTCAAATGTTTCTTTATCTTCTTTTAATTTTTCTTTAAAAGTTTCTTTTAACGATTCATCTAAATTTTTATTAATTAGGATTCAATATGTAGTTGTTATATTATCCATATATTTAAACATACTTTTTCTTATTCAATCTAATTTTATTTCATTATAGATTTTTTTTGAATAGTTAGTTATACCTATGTTATATGATTTATGTCATTTAATATTTAGTACTTTATATCAAAAGATTTTTTTAGTTTCCTTAGAATCATTATTAAATAATCTTAAGGTTTTAATATAATCTGTTCATTTAATAATTATTTTTCATTTAGAATTTCTTTTAATTTTATCAGAGATTATAGTAGCTTCTATTTCTTTAATATCAGAAATTGGTCATTTTATAGATTCATCAATAACCTCTATTTTTTTCTTTTTTCTATGGTGACTTCTTCCTCAACCTGTAGATCTACTTATTTCTTTGAACGATAAATTGTATTCGCAAATATTTCATTTTTGAAATTTTGGTTCTTCACTACAAGAATTAGTTTCTCATTTTGATAAAGAAGTAAAATTATATCAATCTATTTGAAATTTTAGATTTCAAATATAAGGATTTAAAGATATTTTATTATTAATATCTAGTGTTTTACTTGTACCATATTTAGATCAAGTTATTTTAACTTGTTTAAGTAATTTATTATTTGAATCACTTATTTTTAAATTTTTATTTTCTATATTTTTTCATGTGATATTACCGTATATAGTTATAGGTTCATCAGGAAATCAATTTGCAGATACATTATTAATTGAAAATAATCAAATTAATAATACAGCAAGAATATTAGTAGTATTTTTCATTTTTTTTATTTTTAATTAATAGTATATTTACCTAAATTTAAAACTGAATCATTATCAGATTTATAATGTTTAGTACCTGTTCTTAAATTTATATCAAAATCAATACCATTTTTACTAATTTTAATTTCGTTACCAGTTGAAGCTTTAAATTCATATAAATCTCCAGTAACTACAGTTAAATCAGCATTAGTAGAAAGTGCATCAGTAATTGTAATAGTAGCAGTAGTAGCACCAGTATTAAGAGTTTCATTGTCATTGTTTCTAACAATAATACCTGAAGCACTAGCAGTTTCTACATTAACAGTAGTAATAGTAATATCATCATCATCTAATATATTATTACCCATATCAACATTAAATCTAATTTTAGCATATTTATCATCAGTACCTAATTGATCAATAACAAATGCATTAACGATAACAGGAGTAAAATTAATAGTTTTTCAATTTATTCATACAGTTGAATTAATTGTTATAGAATTTTTTGTATTAACTCATTTGATATCATATGAGTTAAAATCAAAAGCAATTTTACTATCTCATATTAATGCCGACAATGATCAGCTTTCTGTATATATTTCAGTGTCTGTAATTAATCTTAAAGTATGGCTTCATTTTGAAATATTAAAACCATTATTAAATGTGATTAATGTTTTTGTTCAATCATAATCTTCAACTGCACCTGTTGCAATAATTCAATTTTCATCACTTAGATTTATATTTTTAAAAGTTGAAGAAAAATCTTTTGTTCAAGCATTAAATTTGATTGTTTTAACTTCTAAATCTTCATTTTGAACAAATAATGAAAAATTTGCTAATTCTATACTATTAGAACCTAATAGTACATTTTGAGTTTGTATACTATCATTAAAATTCAAATCGGCAGTTCAAGTTTTAAAAGTTGTAACTTGAATTTCATTAGAGTATTCACTTTCTACTACACCACTAAAGGCTTTAATTTTAATATTATAAG
>JAMOTX010000100.1 GCA_027062145.1 Candidatus Altimarinota bacterium
TAGCAATCAATATTACAAATAATATTGTTCAAGTTAATATCTCAAATGAGTATTCTTTAATTAAATCTTGATTTTCTCATGCTAAGTATCAAAAAGACATTAATAATAAGTTCCAAATTCAAGCTCATAAACCAGTATAGAAAAAGAATTTTGCGAAGTTCATTTTAAAAACTCATGCAGGTAAGCTAATTAATTGCCTAACGACAGTTATGAATCTTGCTAAAAAAGTAGTAATACTTCAGTGTTTTTCGAAATATTTTTCAGTTAAACTATAATGATTTTTAGTTATTAAAAGATATTTTCAATATTTTTTAATAAGTTTATGAATTACTTTATCTCAAAGAAAGAATCATAGTAAATAATTAATAGTTGCTCAAGTTAAAGCTCAAAAAGTTCATACTATTAATGCGAATCAAAAATTCATTTGTCATGTACTAGCTAAATATCATGCAGGTATCATTGCTAATTCAGAAGGAAAAGGAAAAAAAGACGATTCTAAGACCATCATTATGTATATCCCTATATATCATAAATCTGAGGCAAAGTTCACAATTACATTAATTACTTCATGCATATTTAATTAATTTAAAATATATAAAATTATATATTAATAATATGTAAAAAAAATAAAAAATCTAATAAAAAAGTATATTAAAAATAATCAAATATTGACTTTAATTAATAATTACTTATAATATTTATTATTATAAGTAATTATTTAAGATGAAAAATTTTACATTTAATGAAGAAGTTCTTTTTTTTAGAGAAAAAATGCATAAAGTATACACTGATGAACTATGCGATAAGTATTCATTAGTTGTAAGTAAAATACTTGATTCTAATATTGAAAATAAAGAAATTAACGAATGAGAGTTACAATGACTGAATGTAATACTGATATATTTTTTACAAAAAAAGATTAGCAGAAAATCACTTTCCTTCGATGATATTAGTTCTTATTATAATTTTTCTAATAAAAGAAAAAATCTTTTAGAAAAAGTTATTTTTCATTTCAATTTACTAAAAAAATCTAGCTAAAATGCTAGATTTTTTTATGCAAAATATGCTTTAAATTCTTCTCATGAAATTTCTTCATTTTTAATTAAATCTTTAGATATTTTATCGTGCAAATCTTTGTTATCAATAATGAGTTTAATGGCAACACTATATGCATCCTTTAATATTTCTTTTACTTTATCATCGATTTTTTTAGTAGTTTCATCTGATATAAATGCTCTTTGACCTTGTCCTGAATGATAATCAATTTCTCATACGAAATTTTCAGCTCAAATATCTTCATACATTCAAAATCTAGTAACCATTGATCTTGCTATTTTAGTAGCTCTTTCTATATCATTACTAGCTCAAGTAGTTATATTTTCTTTTCAGAAGAATATTTCTTCAGCAGCTCTTCAACCATATAGTGTAGCTAATTCATCTAAGTATTTAGATTTTTTAGTTAAAAGCGTATCTCTTTCTGGTAAAAACCAAGTAACTCATAATGCACCACCTCTTGAAACAATTGATACTTTATGAACTGGATCAGTATTTGGTAATAATTTACCTACTAATGCGTGACCAACTTCATGATATGCAGTTATTGCTTTTTCCTCATCATTCATTACTTGTGATTTTTTTCTAAGTCACATAACAAGTCTCTCAAAGGCTTCTGTTATTCTTTTTTCAGTAACTTCTTTTTCATCATTTCTTGCTGTAATAATTGCAGATTCGTTTATAAGATTTCCTAAATCAGCTCATGAAAATCAAACAGTTTTTGATGCAAGTGATTTATAATCTATTCATCCAACTACTTTTCTAGTACTTGCGTGAATTTTTAATATTTCTTCTCTATCTGGTAAATTAGGAAGATTTACAGTTATTTTTCTATCAAATCTACCAGGTCTTAATAATGCTTTATCAAGTACATCTGCTCTATTTGTAGCACCTATAACAATTACATTTGTATCATTTTCAAAACCATCCATTTCAGTAAGTATTTGATTAAGTGTTTGCTCTCTTTCATCATGTCATCCACCTGTTCCTGGTCATCTTTTTTTACCAATAGCATCAATTTCATCAATAAAGATAATTGCTGGTGCTATTTTTTTAGCATTTTCAAATAAATCTCTTACTCTTGAAGCTCAAACTCATACAAACATTTCAACAAATTCAGAACCAGAAATACTTAAAAATGGAACACCACTCTCTCCTGCTACTGCTCTTGCTAACATAGTTTTACCTGTACCTGGAGGTCCTACTAAAAGTGTTCATCTAGGTATTTTTGCTCAAATATCTCTAAATTTTTTAGGATTTTTAAGAAATTGTACAACTTCTGCTAGTTCTTCTTTTTCTTCTTCAGCTCAAGCTACATCTTTGAATAATATTTTATCTTTAGTTGAATCATATAATTTAGCTCTAGATTTACCAAAAGTCATAGCATTATTAGCTACACCTCACATTCTAGATATTAAAACTATTCAAATTATTATAAATAAAATAAATGCTATAATTGTTGGCATCATTTCACTCCAAAATTCTTCACTTGTTTTATCTTTTATAGATATTGGTGTTTTAATATTAGGATTTTTCAATCACAAATCACTAAGTGAATCATTTTTTGGTAATATTACAATATCTCTAAGTATTTTAGTATATCATTTTTCAACTACACTAGATCAACTTATTGTAGCTATTGCTTTATTTCAATCAATTAAAATATCCTTATATATTTCGTTTTGATAATTTGTTTCTAATTGATTAAGTGCTATCTCGCTATCAACAAATGTGTTTTTATCTTTTATATATGGTAGCAACATAGCTACTATTAACGAAATTGCTATAAGTGTTACTATCGATCCATATTTATTTTTTTTCTTTAATTTAAAATTTTTTAAATTAGGTTTTTTTATTTTTTTATTTTTTGTCATTTATTTTCCTTTCTGTAATTAATATAAGCTTGTATATTTTATTGATATAGCTACTTTATGCAAAAGTATTTTCAAGATATTTTATTTGCTTTAAATTTCGAATATTATATACTATTTTTAGTTATAATTAACTTAATATTATGAAACAGTATTTAGAGTTACTAAGAGATATAAAAGAAAATTGAATATGAAAAGATGATAGAACTGGTACATGAGTTAGAGGTATTTTTGGTATGCAAGCTAAATATGATTTAGCTGATTGATTCCCTCTTGTTACTACTAAAAAAACTTTTTTAAGAATAATAATAGTAGAACTTATATGGTTGATTAGATGAGAAACAAATATTAAATACTTAGTTGATAGAAATTGTCATATTTGGGATGAATGGCCTTTTCAAAATTGGTTAGATAATTCATGAGATGTAAATTCTAAAGATTATCCTATGTATAGTGATAAATGGATGGATTTAAAAAAAGAGTTCATAAATAGAATACTAGAATGAAATAAAGATGATGAATTTGTAGTAAAATGGTGAGAATTAGGTCCTGTATATGGTCATCAATGGAGAAATTTTAATTCAGAAGGTGTTGATCAAATAAAGAATGCAATTGAACAAATACAAAACAATCCAACAAATAGAAGAATAATTGTTTCAGCTTGGAATCCAGCTCAAATAGAAGAAATGTTATTACCTCCATGTCATGCATTTTTTCAATTTAATGTAGATACTACAAATAAAAAATTAAATGTTCAATTATATCAAAGAAGTGCAGATATGTTTTTATGAGTACCTTTTAATATAGCTTCGTATTCTACTTTATTAATGTTGATAGCTAAAATATCTTGATTAAAACCAGGTATTTTTACTCATACATTATGAGATGCTCATATATATAATAATCATGTTGATCAAGTAGAACTTCAACTTTCAAGAGATCCTATGAAATTGTCAGAACTTAAAATCTTAAAAAATATAAAAACTTTAGAAGATATAGAAAAGCTTGAATGGGAAGATTTTGAACTTGTATGATATGAAAGTCATGGATCTATTAAGGCTCCAGTTGCTGTTTAATAATAAAAATTATGAAATTTAGTATAATACTAGCTGTCGATGATAAAAATTGACTATGAAAAAATAATGATTTAGCTTGGAAAATCTCTGCTGATTTAAAATATTTTAAAAATATTACGTCTTCTACTACAGATTTGGCTAAAATGAATGCTATTATAATGTGAAGAAAAACTCGGGAATCAATCTCTAGTAAATATAGACCACTTCCTCAAAGATTGAATTGTATTCTTACAAGAGGCATAAAGAATGATGATATAGGCTCACCTATAGATGATTTTGTTTTATATTTCAATTCACTTGAACGTTGTTTATCTGAGCTAGAATCAAAAGAAAATGTAGAAAATATTTTTATTATAGGTTGAGCCAATCTATACAATCAAGTATTAGA
>JAMOTX010000101.1 GCA_027062145.1 Candidatus Altimarinota bacterium
TGAAAATATGATTTAACAATCGATGGTAAAAAAATTGATGTGAGAGTTTCAACATTGCCAGTAGGTGGGTATGAAAATGTAGTTTGTAGAATTTTAGATAATTCAAACGCTATTATTGATTTTGATAAACTATGATTTTTCTGGACTACTAAAAGAATTTTAGAAAAAGCAATTTGAAACAAAAATGGTATGATATTAGTAACGTGACCTACTGGGTCAGGTAAAACTACGACTTTATATACTATATTGTCTGAACTTAATACTAGAGAAAAAAAAGTTATTACATTAGAGGATCCAATTGAGTATAGACTTGATTGAGTTATTCAGTCAGAAGTAAATGAAAAAAATTGATTTACTTTTAAAAGTGGTTTAAGAGCTTTATTAAGACAAGATCCAGATATAATTATGGTTTGAGAAATAAGAGATAAAGAAACTCTTGAAACAGCAACCCAAGCTTCGCTTACATGACATTTGGTTTTATCTACTTTGCATACAAAGTCAGCTGCTGAAACTTTAGATAGAATTGTTAATATGTGATTAAAACCTTATGTTTTAGCATCTGCACTAGATACTATTATCGCTCAAAGATTAGTAAGAAGAATTTGCGAACATTGTAAGGTAGAAAAAGAAAAAACTCCACTAGAAATAAGTATTGTATCAAATATGATGAAAGAAATTTGAATGAGTAGTGTATTAACGAAACATATTAAGCTTTATGAATGAAAATGATGTTCAAAGTGTAATAATAGTTGATATGCATGAAGAATTTGAATATATGAAATTATTTCATTAAATGAAGAATTAAGAGATTTGATAAGAGAATGAGCTACTACAGAAGAAATTATTAGAAAGGCTAGAGATTGAGATTTGATCACTATGAAAGAGGATTGAATACTTAAAGCTATAAAATGATTTACTACTATAGAAGAAATATTAAGAGTTATATAAAAAAAGAATAGATTAATTTCTATTCTTTTTTTGTTAAATTAATTCAATATTGTTTTTCATTTGATACTGCATAATTAATTCATATTACTTTTCATTTTGAATTTATAATAGCTCATCAAGAATATCATGGTTTTAGATTATTTGATATTTCTATTAAATTATTCATTTCATTTAACTCAGTATTTTTATTTAATAATACTCAAGTATTATAAATTATTTCTAATTTTTTAATATTTAGTCAAAAACTATATAAAAATTCTTTGTTATTAATTTTTTTAGAAATATTTAATGAAGAAAAATTAATTTTTTCATTAGTTATTATTTTTAAATTAGCTATGTCAGTTTCTTTATTTCTATAAAATACTTCTGAATTATATTTTTTTCATTTATAAATTATTTTATATTTAATATCATTATTTTCTACTATATGATTAACGGTAGTGATAGTTCATTTGTTATTAATGAATCAAAGTCATAATCATGAATGCTTATATTTTTCAAATATTCAATTCGGATTATTTTGATTACTTATTACTTTGTCTTGGGGGATAATTATAACTATAGATTTTTTAATATCATCAATATTAATATTTTTACCTACAAAAAAAATATTAATAACGTAAAGTCATCAAATAATATACATTGCAGCTAATAGGTATATAATATATTTCATATTTTTATTTTAATCTAAAAATAATATTTGCCAATTTATATTATATAATTAAAATAAATTCATTAACATTTTAATAAAAAATATGGAAAGAAAAATTATAGAAATGCTAGAGTTACAAACTTGATTAAATATTAAAACAAGTTGAGAAAATTGGAAATTAGGAGTTACTAATAAATGAAAAATAATAAACTGGAGAAGGTGTATTTATATGGAACTAGCAGAAGCTATAGATAGCGTTTCATGGAAACATTGGAAAAATATAGAATGAGGTATTGATTATGAAAATTTTAAAGTTGAATTAATTGATATATGGCATTTTTTAATGAGTGAATTATTAAGAACATTTACAATTGATGAATTAGTGATTTTAATTACTAAATATTCAGAATCAAAATCAGAGGTTAAATTACCTTTAGAATGGTCAAAAAGTGATAACGCTAATTTAGATGATATAATAGAGCCATATGAACATTTAATGGCTCTTACTCTTATTAAAATTGATGATAAAGATTATTTAGAAAATTTAATTGAATCTTTCTTTATATGTTTAGATTCAGCTTCTGTTTCATTTGATGACTTATATCAACTTTATATAGGTAAAAATGTTTTAAATAAATTTAGACAAGATCATTGATATAAAGAATGAAACTATATAAAAATATGGAATTGAGAAGAAGATAATGTAGTTATGCAAAGAATAATTGAAAAAACATTATGATTTAAAGAAATTTACGAATGATTAGAAGAAAATTACTCTAAACTTAAATAATAAAATAAATAATAGCTTAATCAAGCTATTATTTTTGTTTATATGCTGAATTATAGTATTATTAGTGAGTAAATTAGTTTATTTTATTTATTTATAATATTTTTCTATGTGAAAAGAATGTAAATTAAAAAAGATTTTTACAAAACAATGGTCATTTATGATGGCTGGTATTGTTTTTGGTATTGCACAAATCATTTATATGGTTTGATTATGGGCTCCACATTTTAATGAAGCTATTAGTACTTGGAAAGTTAAACCAATTACAGTTACAACAGATTTAGGTAAAATGTTTAGAGGTTTAGAAGTAGGTGTTAACAATTTCTTTGGATTTACTTCTGAATTATATGGTACTTATGGTGCTAGTTCCACTGGTGAAATGATTTCTAATGGTTGAGCATTTACTCCTGGTATTTGAACAGCTATTTTAGGTATGATTATTGGTTGATTTTTAGTTGTACTTTTTGAAAGACAAAACAAATTATGGGTTAAATATTCTGGTAGATTGTTATTAGTCTCATTTATTGGTTGAATGTTTTTTTCATATGGTACTAGATTAGCTGGTGGTTGTACATTAAATCATTTATTAGGTTGAATTCCTATGATGAATGTTCATTCGTTAGTAGCTGTATTATTTATGAGCTTATGAGGTCTTACTGGTTTCTGGTTAATGACTAAATTAGGTTTAGCTAAATATTTTAAACATCAAGAAGATTTAGATTATGTAAAATCTGAATATGAAAAAGGTACAAATGATGGTGTTACTTATGATCCAAATTATAATCCTTGGAAAAATCCAATGGTATGGTTAGGTTTAACATTTTTATTAGCATTTGTATGAGTAGCAATTTATGGAATGTTATTTTCACCAGAAATGTTACAACATTTAAAAGGTTGAGATATAAAAGAATTTGGTAAATCTATTGCTGATAAAGGAATGTCTTATGTAGTAATTACATTAATTGCTGGTATTATTGCAGGTTTTGCAATGGCTAAATCTGGATTTGGTACTGAGTGTGCATTAATTTCAGCTGAAGCGTCAGCTATGATTAGATCTGATGAAAAAAAATGGAATAAATTAGGTTTACCTAATATTACTAGAACTTTATTTAAAGGATTACTTCCTCTACAAGGAGTTGCAGCTATGTGGGTTATTGTATCTATATTTGTATTAGTAACAGTTTATTTCTTAGGAATGAAACATGGTTTTACTGATCCAACTAAGTATAAATTTTACTTAACTGCATGAGTTCCACTTGGTGGATTCTTCCTTGGGTTTGGTGCAGTATTACTTATAGGTTGTGAAATTAGATCATATATGAGATTAGGTATGTTATACTTAAATACATTAATTGGTTTTATTGGTTTTGC
This sequence comes from Candidatus Altimarinota bacterium, assembly GCA_027062145.1. Lineage (GTDB taxonomy): Bacteria > Patescibacteriota > Gracilibacteria > BD1-5 > UBA6164 > UBA6164. Next base: position 3,759 of record JAMOTX010000101.1, read on the forward strand.
CGTAGGTTATTTACCTTTTACTCTTTATTATAAAGAACATGTTGCTTTTTTAAATGCTACTATTGTTCCTTATCTTAAAGCAAATGAAATATTTACTGTTCCAGAATTAGTTACTTCAAATCCTACTGGACAAGTAGTAGTAGCAGTACTTTGGACATTAATGTTAATTGGTATTTTTGCTTGGACAATTAAAGCAGGTAAAAAATATATGGGTATGAAAAATGGTTCAGAATTTTTAACTAAAAATACTGAAGAAATTCATACTGAATATGGAGATACAATGAAATGAGAAGTTAAATATAAATAAAATAAACAATAAAAAGAAGCTCTATTAATAGAGCTTCTTTTTGTATATAAAATTTAAGTTATTTTAATTTATTAACCAAATCTGAAATATTATTAATAATAATAATTTCAGACTTTTTTGTTTTAATATCAGTTTTAGGTGAGTAAATATATTTAAATCACATTTTTTCTGCTTCTTTTATTCTTTTTTCTAAATGTATTGGTTTTTTAACTCTACCTGTTAGAGAAATTTCTCAAATATATATAGAATCTTTTGGTAGTGCTTTATTTAATTTACTAGAAAT